>NZ_JBHJUV010000080.1:0-37136 GCF_042268025.1 Streptomyces sp. NPDC056161 | reverse complement strand
AGCTCACCACTGTCCGCGACGGACAGGCCCAGCAGCAGACCGAGCAGCGTCGTCTTGCCCGCGCCGTTCGGCCCCACCAGGCCATGGATCTGACCCTGCGCCACATCCAGATCGACGCCGTCGAGCGCGACCACTTCCCCGAAACATTTCGCGATGCCGCGCGCCCGGATCGCCAAGGGTGTGTCCATGAGCCCCTTCTTTCGAAAACCTCAGGAACCCTAGGGACCGCACACAACCTGTACATGGACCGTCGGTTGAACGTTCCTGGAACGAAAGGCGACCGGCACCTCCCCTGCTGATGTCCTGGAGGTCACCGAGCCGGACCGGTTGGCGTACCGCCCAGCAAAGCGGCTGGTCAGAAGGCTGCTTCGGAGGGCTTGGTGGTGTCAGTGTCATTCCTTTTCTTTTCTTTGCCAGGGTGTTCGGAAGATTTTGTTGCGTGTCTGGGGGAGGGTCTTCCGGCCTCTGCGCGCCCTTGTGCCGACTCTCCGTCAGGCCCGTGGGGGCCACCGACCACCGTGCCGAACGTGACCGGGCCCGGCGCGCGCTCGCGTCCGCGGACGTCGGCACACGTTTCCGCACGAGTGGGCATGGCCGTCGATCCACCGGGGCACACTTGCCCGGAGCCGCACCCCGGTTCGGCGGTCGTTCACCCGGCAACCACTCACCGGAATACGGCTGTTCGGCCAGGGCCGGAAACCTCATGCCGCCCTGTCACCACGCTCCTGAGGACGGACACCGTGACCGAAGTACGCGCGCCCGGGCGGCGCCGTCGCCTTGCCCTCCTGCTCGCCGCCGTGGCCGGCCCCGCGCTGGCCGCCGGAACGCTCATGACGTCGCCCGCCCAGGCGGCCCCGGCCGACGACGTACGCATCAACGAGGTGGTGACGACCGGAGACGTCAACGACTCGATCGAGCTCTACAACAAGGGCACGTCCGCCGTCGACGTCTCGGGCTGGATCCTCAAGGACGACAGCAGCAGCTCGAAGTACAAGATCGCCTCGGGTACCACGCTGGCCGCGGGCGGATTCCGGGCCTTCGACGTGCACGGCCAGTTCGGCCTCGGCTCCAAGGACCAGGCGCGTCTGTACCTCCCCGACGGCTCCACCCTCGTCGACGGCTTCAGCTGGAGCGAGCACTCCGCCCCCTCCTGGTCGCGGTGCCCCGACGGCACCGGCGACTTCAGGGTGGCCTCCCTGACCCTGGGCGCCGCGAACAACTGCGACGGCGGCTCCGACGGGGGCGGCGGCACCTCGCCGGTGGCCTGGCCCGGCAGCGACTCCGTCACGACCGCCGACGCGTCCGACGTCTTCGGTGAGGACCTCAGCGGCCTCTTCCAGGAGGGCGGCGTGCTGTGGGGCGCGCAGAACTCCGGCAAGCTCTGGAGGCTGGTGCCCAACGGCTCCGGTGGCTGGAAGCCGGACACCGCCGACGGCTGGACCTCCGGCAAGGCCCTTCGTTTCCCCAGCGGCTCCGGCACCCCTGACGGTGAGGGCGTCACCCTCACCGGCGCCGGTTCCGCGGGCGGGGTGTTCGTCGCGAGCGAGCGCAACGGCGACGCCTCCGGGACCAGCCGGCTCTCCGTTCTCCGGTACGACATCGGCGGCGGCGCCGGTACCCTGACGGCCGCCAAGGAGTGGAACCTGACGTCGGATCTGCCGTCCGTGGGCTCCAACCTCGGCTTCGAGGGGATCACCTGGGTCCCCGACAGCTACCTGACCGGCGCGGGCTTCAAGGACGCGTCGACCGGCGCGGCCTACGACCCGAGCCACTACGGCGCCCACAGCGGCGGCGTCTTCTTCGTCGGTGTCGAAGGCACCGGTACGGTCCACGGCTATGTGCTCCAGGACACGGGCACGTTCACCCGCGTCGCGTCCGTCGGCAGCGGCATGGCCGGCGTCATGGAACTGCAGTGGGAGCCGCAGGCGTCCCGTCTCTGGATGGTCTGTGACGACACGTGCCACGGCCAGCACAGGACGATGCAGGTCGATGCCTCCGGAGTGTTCGCCACCACGGCGGTCTACAACCGCCCCGCCGGCATGCCCGACATCAACAACGAGGGCTTCTCGGTGGCCGGGGCCGACGAATGCGTCGGCGGTTCCAAGCCCGTCTACTGGGCCGACGACGCCAACGACGGCGGTCACGCCCTGCGCAAGGGCAGCATCACCTGCTGATCCGGTGGCCCAGGTCCACGGTCCCGCCGTACCGGCCGGGGCCGTGGACCTTTTTCGCCACCGGCCTTCGAGGAGTGCCACCCCGACCCCGATCCGTTCGCCGGCCGGCCTCGGATCGCCGGTCGGCCCGGCGGACGGGCGGGTCAGCAGCCGGAGTCGGCGAGGACGTAGTAACCGGGGGACGTCTCCTTCAGGGTGTGGGTGGTGAACACGTTGTACAGCCCCATGTTCTGGCCTGATCCGTTGGCGTACGTGTAGCCGCCGCTGGTACGGGCCCGGCCCGCGGCGACGTGGGCGTAGTTGCTCGCCGTCGTGCAGACCGGAGCCGAGCCGGTGGTGGTGGCCGTGACGGGGGAGGAGACCTTGCCGACCGTGCCGTCGGATCCGACCGCCGCGACCGTGTACGTGTACGACGTGGCCGAGGCCAGGCCGGTGTCCGTGAACGTGGTGCCCGCGGGCGCGCCGACCTGGGCGCCGTTCCGAAGGACGCGGTAGGACGCCGCACCCTGGACCGTGGACCAGCTCAGGGCGATCGAGGTGTCGGTGACGGTGCCCGCCGCGAGGCCGGTCGGCGCCGGGAGCTGCTCACCGCCCGGGTCGGTGCCGCCGCTCCGGTCGAGGCCCCAGAACCGCGCCGTGTAGTAGCTGGAGCAGATCGTGTCGAGGAAGTACGCCGCGGTCGTGCCGCACTGCTGAGCACCGGAGCCCGGGTCCACCGCGAGGCCGTGGCCCATGCCGCTGATCTGGTAGAGCTGCACGGCGGCCTGGCCGGAACTGTCGTTGTAGCTGGTCAGCGTGGTGTTGCCGGGCAGGTTCGCGGTGCTGGACGGGGTCTGCGAGAGGCCATGGACGTTCGTCCACTGGTCCCGCAGCTCGGTCGCGTTGACGGGGTGGACGGTGTAGTCCGAGGTGCCCTGCCAGATCGCGACGCGCGGCCAGGGGCCGGCATACCCCGGGTACTGGGCGCGAACCTTGTCACCCCACTGCGCCGGGGTGAGATCGACGCTTCCGAACTGGCAACTGGACGCGCCCAGCTGACTGGTCGCGCACTGCGCGGGCAGCCCGGAGTCGACCGAGCCGCCCGCGAACACGTCCGGGTACGCGGCGAGCAGGTCCGCGGCCATGCCGCCGCCCGCCGACAGACCGGTCACGAACACGCGCCGCGCGTCGGAGCCGTACAGCGATTCGGCCTTGGTGACCATCTGAGCCACCGAGGCCGCCTCGCCCTTGCCGCGGGCGGAGTCGGCCGGATCGAACCAGGTGAAGCAGGAGAGGGCGTTGTTCGCCGAGCTGGTCTGCGGGAACACCACGGCGAAGCCGTACTCGTCGGCGAATTTCGGCCAACCGGAGTTGGCGTAGTAGTCGTTGGCGCTCTGACCGCAGCCGTGCAGCGCCACCACGAGCGGGGCGCCGGCGGGCAGAGCGGCCGGCACGTAGCTGTACATCGACAGGTTGCCGGGGTTGGAACCGAATCCGGTGACGGCGGTCAACCCGGCCGCGGCGGACGCGGGTTGGGTCAGGAGCGCGGTTCCGGCTGCCGCCGCGAGCAGGCCGGACACGGCGAACCGTCCGACCAGCCGAGCGAGTCGGCCGAGGAGGGTGGTGGGGCGCACGGTGGAACCTCCGGGGTGCGCGAACCGCACGGCGGCCGGGGGAGGGACCCGTCCGCGCGGCTCTGGGCGGTCGGTGCGGCACGCGGCCCACCGCGTCCGGGGTCCCGCCCGGACCGATGGCCGGACGGCCCGGGAACGGGCCGCCGACCGCTTGCCGAGCAAGGACGTTAGGCGCGGCGTGTCGGCCGCGGACATATGGGCGGTCACCATCGGGTGCCCTGGGAAGTGTGGATACGGGCCGTTGTCCGGTTCCCGTGTCCGACGGCACGCGCCGGACTCCCCGCCCGGCCGTCGACCCGCCGCACCACCGAATGTGCGGGCGCCGCGCGCCGTGCGCCCATGGCGTCGGACACCACGGCGGGGCCGGGCGCTGTGTGGGCCGCCCACATGTGAGTGATCCGGTCGGCATCCCTACGGTGACGGCCATGGAGAGCACGTCGAGTACGGCGGCCGGTCACCGGACGGACGCCCCGACCCGCTCCGCGTGTCGCACCGGGGCCCGTTCTCGACCGGCGGGCGGGCGATGCCGCTCGCGGCCCGTGCCGAGCGCGGCCCGCCGGACCGGGGACGGCCGCCCGGCCCGCCCGCCGACGGCCGGGGGTGCCTCGCCGGGCGCTCCGGGCACGGGTTGTGCCCGTGGCCGAGCAGGCGTGAAAACACCAGTTCACGGGGGTGACGTGGACGGGCCGGACTGGCAGGGTGGCGCACCGGCGAGGAACCGGCGGCGGCTACGACACGGGAGGCGGCGATGGACGCGAGCAACGTACCGGCCGGCGAAGGACGGCCTCTCGCCGTGCCGCCGCCCCCGCGGACCCGCCCCGCCGGGCCCGCGCCCGGTGCCCTCGTCGGACCGGATCCCCTCGTCGGACTGGATCCGCTCGCCGGACCGGATCCCCTCGCCGGACCGGACCCGCTCGCCGTGCCGGGGGCCTCCGCCGCCCCGCACCTCGGGCGCCTGCTGGAACTCCTCGCCGCCGGCGCGCCCGCCGAGGCGCTGGGCGCGGTCACCGGCCAGGCGCGCGCGGCGGGTGTCGACGGGGCCGATCTGGCGGAGACCGAACGGGCCGTGGCCACGGCGCTGCGGGTCCGCAGCTCGCTGCGCGCCCATCGCCGCCGCGAACTCGAACTCACCGCCCTGTTCGACACGGCCGGCGACCTCGCCGCCTCCCGCGACCTCGACGAGGTGCTGAAGGCCATCGTCCGGCGGGCCAGGATGCTGCTGGGCACCGACACCGCCTATCTGACGCTGCCGGACGAGGAGGCCGGAGACACCTACATGCGGGTCACGGACGGCTCCGTCTCCCCGGTGTTCCAGAACCTTCGGCTCGAACTCGGCGAAGGTCTCGGCGGTCTGGTGGCGCAGACCGCCCGCCCGTACGCGACCCCCGACTACCCCACCGACGACCGCTTCCACCACACCCGCAACATCAACGCGGGCGTGTCCGAGGAGGGCCTGGTCGCGATCCTCGGGGTGCCGCTGCTGCTCGGCTCGGTGCACGGCGGGGACCGCAAGGTGATCGGCGTGCTGTTCGCGGCCGACCGAGACCCCCGTTCGTTCAGCCCCGACGAGGTGGCGCTGCTCTCCTCGCTGGCCGCACACGCCGCCATCGCGATCGACACGGCGCGCGCCCTCGACGACACCCGGGCCGCGCTCGCCGAACTCGCCGAGGCCAACGAGGTCGTACGGGCGCACGCGGCGGCCGTGCAGCGGGCCGAGGAGGCGCACGACCGGCTCACCGACCTCGTCCTGCGCGGCGGGGACGTGCGGGAGGTGGCCGCCGCCGTGGCCGGGCTGCTCGACGGGGCGATCACCGTGCACGACCCGGGTGGCCGGCCGCTCGCCGCCGTACGGCACGACGGCGGGCCGTTCGCCGCAGACTCGGTGGACGTCGGCTGGCTGGTCTCGGCGGCCGAGGAGTCCCGTACGGCGGGCCGTGCGACGGCGCGCTCGGGGCGGTGGATCTGCGCGGTGCTGGCCGGGCCCGAACTGCTCGCCATCATGGTGCTGCACCGGCGTCGCGCGCTGGAGGACGCCGACCGGCGGATGTTCGAACGCGCGGGCGTCGTCACCGGCCTGCTCATGCTGCTGCGGCGCACGGTCGCGGAGACCGAGAACCGGGTGCGCGGCGAACTGGTCACCGACCTGCTGACCGACGCCGGCCGCAATCCGGCGCTGCTCGCCGAGCGGGGCCGCAGACTGGGCCTCGACCTCGACCGGCCCTACCTGGTGCTGGTCGCCGCCACCGAACCCGCGGCCCGGGACCGGCTCAGCTCGGCTGTCGTCCGCTACCTCTTCGGCGCCCCGGCGGGCAGCGCCGGCGCCGAACACGCCGGGGCCGTCGTGCTGCTGATGGCCGCCGACGAGCGGCTCACACCCGGGCAGTCCGCCCGTGCCGCCGCCGTCCAGCTCGGGCATCTCGCGGGCGCCGCGGTCACGGTGGCGGCGGCCGGACCGGTCTTCGGCCCGTCCCGGATCGCGGATGCGCACGCGGAGGCGGTGCGTTGCCTGCGGGCCCTGCACGTACTGGGCCGCCACGGCGACGGCGCGTCCGCCGGTGAACTCGGCTTCCTCGGCGTGGTGCTGGGCGACGACAAGGACGTGGACGGTTTCGTACGCGGCACGCTCGGGCCGCTCCTGGAGTACGACGCCCGGCGGGGCACCGAACTGGTCCGTACCCTCGCCGCCTACTTCGGTGCGGGCGGCAGCCTGACCCGGGCCAAGGACACGCTGCACGTGCACGTCAACACGGTCGTGCAGCGGCTGGACCGGATCGAGGTGCTGCTCGGCGCGGACTGGAACCACCCCGACCGCGCGCTGGAGCTGCAACTGGCGCTCCGGCTGAGGGAGCTGAGCGGCTGACAGCTGCGTGTCAGGGCGCGGTCGCCGCCTTCCTTCGGTCGGTGTGACCTCGTCGGCCCACGGTGAACCGCAGGCCGACGGTGAAGCGGAGGCCGGCCCTCTGCCGCGGGCCGGCCGCTTTGGGCGCCGACCCGCGCCGACCGTACGGCGGTCAGCCGGTGGCCCCTGCGGCGGCCTTCAGCAGCAGATCGGCGACGAGCGCCGCGCCCTCCTCACCGGTGAGCACCGTGTAGTGGTTGGTGTCCGCCGCGCGCACGGGCGTCACGCCGGTGCCGTCGAGGCCGGCACGGGCGAGGCGTTCCTCGTCGTACAGCCCCTGCGGCTCGTCCATCAGGCCGCGGTCCGCCCACAGCAGGGTGGCGGGACCGGGCAGATGACGTACGGCGGCCAGCACGTCCGCGTCGAACAGGCCGACGCCGTCGGTGCGGACGGCCTCCAGACGGCACGAGGACCGCAGTTCCGGCTCCTCGCCCACCAGGTCCCGCTGGATGTACGCGTCGACCTCCGGGGTCCACCGGTCCGCGAACGCGGGGTGCACCCGCCAGAACGCGCGGTAGGCGGCCCGGTCGGGGAAGACCATGGACAGCCGGTCCATGGCGGGGCCGATGACCGCGGTCATCAGCTCGTCCGGGGACAGCCGGGTGGGTGCCGGGAACCCGACGCCCCCGTCCACGAGCAGCAGGGGACCGAAGCGCCCGGGGTGGCGGACGGCCGCCAGGGACGCCGTGAACGCGCCCATCGAGTGCCCGGCCAGCACCGGCCGTCGCAGCCCCAGCGCCTCGGCGACCGCGGCGGCGTCGTCGGCGTGCGCGGCGATGCCGTACGGACCGGGCAGGCCCGCGCTGCCCGCGCGTCCCCGCAGGTCGGGCGCGACGAGCGTGGCGCGGCGCGCGAGCCGGCGGGCGACCGCTCCCCAGGACAGGCCGTTGGCGGTGATGCCGTGCAGGGCGAGCACGGTGGGCGCCCCGGGATCGGCCGCGGTCCAGCGCAGCACGGCCAGGTCGCCGCCGGGGACGGGGACGCGCAGTTCCTCGAAGGGCAGTGGTTCGGGACCGGTCGGGGTGTCGGCGGGCTCGGTGTCGGCGGTCGTCACGACGTCTGCCTTTCCTTGACATCGGCATCGGCATCGGTGGAAGCGGCCGAGGCACTGGAGGGCCGGACGGCGGAAGCGGCCGACGTGTCGCCGGTGCCGGGTCCCGACCCGTCCTGGGCCGATTCTCCCTCGCGGTCCCCGCCGCCCGCGTCCCCTCTGCCGCGGCGTGCGGTGCGGGCGGCACGGACACGGTCCGGCAGGGCGGCCAGTCCGCCGGGCAGGACGCCGACGACGACCACGAACAGCACGCCCAGCAGGAACAGCGGCTGGCTGAGCGGCACCCGCAGCACGGCGGGCAGACCGGCGACGGCCGCCGAGCCCGCCAGGTCGCCGAGGCGCTGGTCGGCCCAGGTGTACAGGATCCCGCCCAGCATCGGGCCCCACCGGGTGCCCGAGCCGCCGAGGACGACCATCACCAGCAGCGACAGCGTGAACTCCGAACTGGTGGTGTGCGGGGTGGAACCGCCGGTCAGCAGCAGATGCACGATGCCGCCCAGCGCGGCCAGGCCGCTCGCCACGGTGAAGGCCACCAGTTTGAACCCGTACGGGCGCAGCCCCAGTACTTCGACGCGGCGCTCGTTCTCCTTGATGCCCTCCCAGACCCGGCCGGTCGGCGAGTGGGTGGTCCAGTGCACCACCGCGAGGGTGAGGACGAGGAACGCGAGCGTGATCCAGTACAGGGTGGCGGTGTGCTCGATGCCGACGAGCCCGGCCGGCAGCGGACCGGCGGCGACCGCCCGGCCCTCCTCGCCGCCCGTGAAGCCCCCCGGATCGCGGCTGACCAGGATGGCGGCGGCCTGTGCGAACGCCAGCGTCACCATCGAGAAGCCGATGCCGGTGACCCGCAGGCTCACCGAGCCGAGCAGCAGGGCGAGGGCGATGCCGAAGACCAGGCCGAGCACGGCGGACAGGCCGAACGGCAGGCCGGCCTCCTGCATCATCGTGTTGGTGGCGTAGCTGCCCGCGGCGAAGTAGAGCGCGTGCCCGAAGGACAGCAGGCCGGTGCGGCCCAGCAGTAGGTCGTAGCCGGTCGCCAGCGCGCCGTACAGCAGGCACAGGGCGAGCAGTTGCAGGCTGCCGGCGCTGCCGACGGGCCCGTCCAGCAGGCCGGGGATCCCGACGGCGCTGTACGGCAGCACGAACAGCAGGGCGAACAGGCCCACCGGCCACCAGCGCAGCAGGCGACGGGCGGCGGACCGCTCCGGGCGGGCGGTGGGACGGGCGCCGGTGTCGCTGACGGTGCTCATGCGAGCCTCCCGGTGAGACCGCGCGGACGCACCAGCAGCAGGGCGGCGAGCAGGACGACCACGGCGAGATCGCCGAGTCCGGCGGTGGTGTAGTAGTTGGCGAACTGCTGGACGAGGCCGATGACGACGGACGCGACGGCCGCACCGGTCACCGAGCCCATGCCGCCCGTCACGACGACCACGAACGCGAAGATCAGCAGCGAGGTGCCCTGGCGGGGGTCGACCGAACCGAAGTACAGGCCGCCGAGCGCACCGCCGAGCGCGGCGGCTGCCCCGCCGATCGCGAAGACCAGGGTGAACGCCGTGCGGACGTCGATGCCCAGCGCGGTCACCATGGCCCGGTCCTCGACGCCCGCGCGGACCACCAGTCCGTGCCGGGTGCGGTCTAGGAACAGCTTCAGACCCGCCCAGACCAGCACCGCCCCGGCGATCAGCACGAGCCGGTCGGCCGGGATCCGCGCACCGAGCAGACCGACCGTGCCCTCCAGTGCCTTCGGACCGGGAAAGGTCAGGGCGTCGGTGCCCCAGATGCCTGACAGCAGCGCGGGCACGGCCAGTGAGACACCGACCGTGGCGAGCACCTGCTCGCGCGGCCGGGTGTACAGCGGCCGGACGACGGCCAGTTCGAGCAGGACCGCCGCGCACGTGCCGACCACCACCCCGAACACGACGGCGAGCACGAAACCGAAGCCGCCGGAGCCCGCGCCGGGCAGGTGGCCGGAGGCAGCCCACCAGGTGGCGTAGGCGCCGATGGACAGCAGCGCGCCGTGCGCGAAGTTGAGCACGTCCATCAGGCCGAAGATCAGCGACAGCCCGGAGGCGACGAGGAAGTACAGCGCACCGAGACCGAGCCCGGTCAGGGTGAGCAGGACGACGGTGTCCATCAGACGTCGGCCTCCGTACGGTCGGACCGCCGCACCGCGGGCCCGGGTCCGCCGGCCTCGGCGGGCGGGTCCGTGGCTGTCGGCTCGGCAGGGGCGGCAGGGGCGGCAGGGGCGGCAGGGGCGGCAGGGGTGGCGGGGTGTGCGGGGAGGGCATGGGTGGCGGGGTGTGCGGGGACGGCCGCCCGGCCGACGCCGAGCAGGCGGCGGGTGGCCTCCGGGTCGCCGAGCAGGTCGGCGGCGGGCCCCTGATGGGCGGTGCGGCCGTCGGCGAGCACCGCGCAGTGCGCGGCGAGCCGGCGGACCATGGCGAGGTTCTGCTCCACGAGCAGCACCGGGACGGCCTCGGCGGCACGTTCCAGTACCCGCGTGACCTCGGTGACGACCTTCGGGGCCAGGCCCTTGGTCGGCTCGTCCGCGATGATCAGCCGGTTGCCGTTGAGGAGGGTGCGGCCGATGGCCACCATCTGCTGCTGGCCGCCGGACAGCGTGCCGGCCGCCTGCCCGGCCCGCCGGAGCAGTTCGGGGAACAGTTCGTGGACGAGGGCGTAGTCCGGCGCGCCGTCGGCGCGTTCGGCCAGCCGCAGGTTCTCCGCGACGGTGAGCCCGGCGAAGACGCCCCGGTCCTCGGGGGCGTAGCCGATGCCGCGGCGCACCAGGGTGTGCGTGGGCAGGTCCACGGTCTCCTCGCCGTCCAGCAGCACACTGCCCGTGCGCGGCACCAGGCCGAGCACACCGCGCACGGTGGTGGTCTTGCCCGCGCCGTTGCGGCCGAGCAGGGCGGTGACCCCCTGCCGGGCGACGTCGAGGTCGACGCCGTGCAGAATGTGCCGGCCGCCGATCAGGACCCGCAGGCCGCGCACGGCCAGCAGCGCCCCGCCGTCCGGTCCGGGGCGGGCGGCGGAGACGGCACGGGCCGTCCGGTCGGGACTCACAGGTCCTCCCCGAGGTACGCCTGCTGGACGGTGGCGTCGGCGGTGACGGCCTCGGGACTGCCCAGCGCGAGCAGGCTGCCGTGGTGCATCACGGCGACCCGGTCGGCCAGGCCCAGCAGGACGTCCATGTGGTGCTCGACCATCAGCACGGTGCGGCCCTCGTCGCGGTGCAGGGTGCGGATCAGTTCGGTCAGGGCGGGTACTTCCTCGGCGCTGACACCCGCCATCGGCTCGTCCAGCAGCATCAGCCGGGGCTCGGCGACCAGCAGCACGGCGAGTTCCAGCTTCCGCTTCTCGCCGTGCGAGAGGGACCGGGCGGCCACGTCGGCGCGGTGCACGAGACCGGTGCGGGCCAGCACGTCGTCGACCCGGTCACGGTAGCGGGAGGCCCGCCGCCAGATCCGGTACGAGCCGCCGTCCGCCGCCTGCGCGGCGAGGCGGACATGCTCGGCGACGCTCATCGCGGGCCACAGGCTCGACGTCTGGAAGGTGCGGCCGAGACCGCGCCGCGCCCGGGCGTACGGGGCCTCGCCGGTGATGTCCGCACCGGCCAGGACGACCCGGCCGGTGGTGGCCGGGACGAGCCCGCTGATCAGGTTGAACAGCGAGGTCTTGCCGGCCCCGTTGGGACCGATGAAGGCAAGGAACTCGCCTTCGCGCACGTCCAGGGAGACGTCCGAGAGGATGGTGGCCCCGCCCACGGACCAGCCGGCCGACTCCAGGCCGAGGACGGCGGCGGGGGCCACGGTCGCACCGGGGGGGGACCCGGTGCCCTGGGACGGTGTGGTCACGGGTCAGCCCGCCAGCGGCTTGACGGGCGGGGCCACCTTCTCCAACGGCAGCGTCCGCACCAGTTCGGGCTCGGCGGTCCTGCCGCTGCCCTTGAGCCTCGCCTGGAACATCGGCTGGAGCAGTGCGTGGTCCTCGGCGCGGATCTGCTGCCTGCCCTTGACCCCGTCGAACGTCCAGCCCTCCAGGGCCTTCACCATGGCGTCGGTGTCGGTGGCGCTGCTCTCGACGGCGTGCACGATCATCTGGGCGGCGGTGAAGCCGTCCGGGGTGAACAGGTCGGGGGTGCCGCCGGCCTTCTCGACCGACGCGGTCATGGCCTGCTCCGCGGCGGTGCCGGCCGCGCCCGGGAAGTAGTGCGCCAGAAAGGTGATCTGCTGTCCGCCGGCTCCGAAGACGGGGTACGAGGCGGTTCCGGCGAGCCCGGTGGTGACCTTCGACGAGGCCGGTACCCCCTGTTGGTCGAGGGCGGTCCACAGCGCGGGGGCGGTGGCACCGGCCCAGGCCACGAAGACCAGGTCGGGATCGGCGGCCCGGACCTGCCGGGCGAACGGGGTCAGGTCGGTGGCGCTGGGCGGGGCCAGCACGGCGGAGACGTCCGCGCCCTCACCGCCGAGCACCGCCTTGACGGCATCGACGTTGGCCTGGCCGAAGGTGGAGTCCTGGGCCAGCACGGTGACCTTCTTGCCCTTGGCGTCGCCGAGCATCGCGGCGGCGGTCAGGGTGTCCTGGTAGGACTGGCGGCCGGAGCGGAAGGTGTACGTGTTGATGCCGGTGATCGCGTCCGTGGCGGCCGGTCCGTCGATGAACAGCACCTTGTTCTGCGCGGCCAGCGGAGCCATCTGGAGGGCGACGCCGGAGTCCGTGCTGCCCGCGAGGATCTTCGTGCCCTTGCCGATGAGGTCCTTGCCCGCGGCGACTGCCTTCGACGCGTCCCCGGCGTCATCGCGCTCGGTGATCTCGATGGGGTGGCCGTCGACCTTCCCGGTGCCCTTGGTGGCGTAGTCGAGCCCGGCCTTGAAACCCTCGATGTACTGCTTGCCGTAGGCGGCGAGCGGGCCGGTCCTGGAGTAGACGAGGCCGACCTCGACGGGCGCGGTGCCCTTGCCGTCACCGGTGGACTCGGAACCCGCCGTACCGGCCTGGGCGCAGCCGGCGGCGAGGAGGGCGGCGGCCGTGGCGGCGGCGGCAGCGGCCAGGGTTCTGGTGCGGCGGGGCTGTACGGAGTTCGCGGGCATCGTGGGCATCGGACCGGCTCCCGGAGGGTGTTGCCGCTCCGGTTCCGTCCGTGCCCGGGGAGGCACGTCTGCGGCGGACGGCGGCGGCGCAGTTGCTGACGGAGGGGACGGTAGAAGCCCCCGATCGGCCGCCGACATGGTGTCGGACACCGCACCTGTGGCGGCACTCATGTGGGTGTCCCATATGGCGACGGCACCGTGGTCCGCGGGGTTCGTACGGTGCCCAGGGGCCGGCGGGCGCTCCACACTGCCGCAGCTCACCGGCCGCCCTCCCGTCGCCGGGCACCCGGCCGGACAGCCCGGCCCGCGCAGCCGGGCCGTCCGGCCACCGGCCGCAGGCGCCGCTCTCCTCCGCAGGGCCCCCAACTGGGCTCTGGACAAGGGCGGTTCGTCTTTCCGCCGCGCGCGCTCCGCGCGACTCCCGTGCGGGGCGGCGACCGACGACACACGTGCCGACGGACGTCCTGCCGCACGGACCGCGGGCCGGTCGGCCTTCGGCGCGGCCTCGTGGGCTCGGTCGCCGAGGGCCGACGGGTCCCGGTGACGGTGTGACAGGGGGCGCGGCCCCGAACACCCGGCCGACCCGGCATGACCCGATCGACCTGGCATGACTCGGCCGACCCGGCCCTCCGGTGCGATCCGCCCGACCTGGCCAGGGCCCGCCCGAGGGGCCCGGCACCCGCAGCACGCCGCATGCCGCCGCGCCGGACGGCACACCGTCAGGCCCCGCGTGCGCAACACACTGTCATGCCACCGTTGCGCACCACACACCGTCATGCCGCCGCGCGGACCGCACACCATCCCTCCCGCCAAGGCGACCCGCCTGGGCGGACGGCGGACGGCGGACGGCGGTCGGCTGCGGCGCAGTCGGGATCTGTCGCCAGGACATCAACACATCGGATCTCTCCAGCCGTATTGACGAACAGTAGCCACGCCTCTACGTTACCTCGCTGGATAGCTCCGATGAATCGCCGAGCCGCCGGGAGGCAACGTGCCCAGCCCGTCCAGACGTACCGTCCTCGCCACCGGATCCGCCCTCGGTGGCGCGCTGTTGGCCTCGGGTCCGCCCACGCCGGCGACGGCGGCGGACTCCGCCGAGCACGCGGCGGACTCCGCTGACCCGTGGCGCACCGTTCTCGACGACGCCGACCTGGTCTGGCAGCGGATGCCGACGACCTGGTACGACGGCCCGTTCCTCGGCAACGGCCACCTCGGCTCCGGGATCTACGCCGAGCCGGGCGCCGCGTCGACCGCCGTGCGGTTCAACGTCCAGCACTCCGAGGTCCAGGACCACCGCCCCGAGTTCGGTTCCCTCTTCGGCCTGGCCCGGCTGCCGATCGGGTACTTCACGCTGGAGCCGGTCGGCGCGATCACCGGCCTCGACTGGCGGCTGTCGCTGCACGACGCCGAACTGACCGGCACCCTCGCCACCGACCGGGGCACCCTGACCCTGCGCGCCCTGGTCCACAACGACCGCTCGATCCTCGCCGTGCAGGTCACACCCAGCGAGGGCGAACGCGGCTTCCGCTGGGTGTTCCACCCGGCGGAGGCCATCAGCCCGCGGGCCGCCTTCAAACCGCTGCCGGACGGCTACCGGGGCAACCCGCCCGCCGAGACGGCCGACCATGACGGCGTGAGCGCCGCCGTGCAGCCGCTGCTGGCGGGCGGCGGGCACGTCACCGCCTGGCGGGAGCGGACCAGGGGCCGGACCCGCACGCTGTACGTGCACGTGGCGCACTCGTACCCGAAGGACACCGCCCTGGAGCAGGCGCTGAAAGCGGTCCGTGCCGTGGACCGGCTGCCCTACACCGCCCTGGCGGCGACCCACCGCACCTGGTGGCACGCCTACTACCGCAAGAGCTTCCTGTCCCTCCCGGACGCCCGCATCCAGCGCTTCTACTGGATCCAGCTGTACAAGGCCGCGGCCGCCGCCCGCCGCGACGCCCCCGTGATGGCGACGAGCGGCCCCTGGCTCGAACCCACCCCCTGGCCGAACACCTGGTGGAACCTCAACGCGCAGTTGGAGTACTGGCTCATCCACGGCTCCAACCACCTCGAACTCGACGCCGTCACCCGGGCGTTGAGCGAGTTCCGGGACAACCTGGCCAACGAGGTGGCCGCGCGGTACCGGACCGACTCGCTGGGCATCCCCCGCACCACCGACCCCCAACTCGTCAACGGCGCCGCCGGCACCCTCACCGGCTACGGAGTCGGCATCCCCGGACAGGACCCGCCGACCCCCGAAGTCGGCAATCTGACCTGGGCACTGCACAACGTCTGGCTCAGCTACCGCCACACGATGGACGAGTCGATCCTGCGGGACGTCCTCTACCCCCTGCTGCGCAAGGCGATCAACTACTACCTGCACTTCCTCGAACCCGGCCCGGACGGCCGACTGCATCTGCCCGCCACCTTCTCCCCGGAGTACGGCGGCAACACCCGCGACTGCAACTACGACCTGATGCTCCTGACCTGGGGCTGCCGCACCCTTCTCGAATCCGCCGGCCTCCTCGGCATCGACGATCCGCTGGCACCCCGGTGGCGCGAGGTGCTGGCGAGGCGGGTGGCCTACCCGACGGACGCCAACGGATTCATGATCGGCGCGGACCTCCCCTTCGCGAAGTCCCACCGCCACTACTCGCACCTGCTGGCGGTCTACCCGCTGTACGAGGTGACCGGCCGCACCTCCGACGAACGCGCCCTGATCGAGAAGTCACTCGCGCACTGGGTCGGCTTCGAGGGCGCCCTCCAGGGCTACACCTTCACGGGCGCCGCCTCCATGTCGGCGCTGCTCGGCAAGGGCGAGGACGCGCTGAAATACCTCGGCGAGCTGATGACCCGCTTCATCCAGCCCAACACCATGTACAAGGAGTCGGGGCCGGTCATCGAGACACCGCTGTCGGCGGCCCAGTCGCTGCACGACATGGTGTGCCAGTCGTGGGGCGGTGTCGTCAGAGTGTTCCCCGCGCTGCCCGCCGCCTGGGCGGACCTGACCGTCCACGACTTCCGTACCCAGGGCGCCTTCCTGCTGAGCGCGGTCCGCCGGGACGGCACCACCCGATGGGTGCGACTGGTCAGCGAGGCCGGCGCGCCGTGCGCGGTACGGCACGGAATCCCGGGACCGGTCGACGTACGCGACGGGCGGGGCCGCCCACTGCGCCACACCGAGGCCGGCGACGGCATCGTCCAGGTCGACCTGCGCAAGGGCGAGTCGGTGCTGATCACGGCCAAGGGCGACCGGCCCGACCTGACCGTCAGGTCCGTCCGTCCGAACGAGGAAGCGCCCCGCTGGGGGCTGCCGCTCACCTGAGCCGGGCTCATCCGCGCACGCCACCCGGTCACCGATCCACTCCACTCTCGACCTGCCTCACCACCTGGGGAGGGTGCACATGGCGGTTCCCGTCAAGACCATGGTCGCCGCGCTCTGCGCCGGCCTGGCGGCCACACTCTGCACGGCCGTGCCCGCACGGGCCGGCCAGGACACCGGACCCGCCGAGCACGTCTGGGCGGTGTCCGGCCCCGAGCGCTCCACGACGGCGCGGGAGCCGCGTGCTCAGGTGTCCCTGGACGACACGACCGGCACGCTGAACCTTTCGGTGACGCGCGGCGGCCGGACCGTCATCGAACCGTCGCCGGTCGGCATCGTCACCGAACGGGCCGATCTCTCCCGGGGCCTGCGCTTCCTCGACCGCAACGACCGGCGGGTGAGCGAGCGGTACCGGACGGAGTCCGGCAAGCGGCTGGAGCGCCGGGTCCTCATGAACGAGAGCCGCCTGTCCTTCGCCACGGCCGCGGGCGCCCGCCTCGACCTCGTCGTCCGCGCCTCCGCCGACGGCGTCGCCTACCGGTACGTCCTGCCCGCCGGGCACGGCGACGTGCTCGGCGAGACCTCCGCGTTCAACCTGCCACCGCAGGCCGGCGCGTGGCTCGGCGCCTACCGCGTCGACAACGAGGGCCAGTTCAACCAGTACACCGCCGCGACCGCCCCGACCGGCGCATACGCGGACCAGGCACTCTTCGCGACCGACGGCGGCTACGCCCTGCTCGCCGAATCCGACCTCACCGGCTCCTATTCGGGCGCCCGGCTCGCGCACGACCAGGGCACCGGCACCTACCGGATCGCACTCGCCGACGACCGGGTCCACACCGACGGCCCCCTCACCACCCCTTGGCGGGCCATGGTCGTCGGCGACCTCGCCACCGTCACCCGGTCCACGTTCACCGACGACCTCGCCCCCGCCGCCAAGGTGGCCGACACCTCCTGGATCCGGCCCGGGACCGTGCTGTGGACCTGGCTCGCCGGCGGCCGGGCCGCCGGCCAGAGCCTCGCCGCGCAGAAGGCGTACGTCGACTACGCCGCTCAGCGGCACTGGCCCTACGAGGCCGTCGACGCGGGCTGGTACTTCAAGGCCGACGAGTGGGACACCACCGACCCCGACTGGCAGACCGACAGCTGGCTGCCCGAACTCGTCGACCACGCACGCGCCAAGGGCGTCGGGATCATCGTCTGGATCCACCAGCGGGACCTCGACACACCCGAGGAACGTGCAAAGTGGCTGCCCACCCTCGAACGATGGGGCGTCAAGGGCGTCAAGATCGACTTCATGAACTCCGAGGCGCAGCCCATGCTCCAGTGGTACGACGCCGTCCTCGCGGAGACCGCAGCCCACCACCTCATGGTCGACTTCCACGGCTCCACCGTCCCCAAGGGCATCCAGCGCACCTGGCCGCAGGTCATGACCCTGGAAGGCGTCGGTGGCGAGGAGAAGAACACCAACACCGCCGGCCACCTCACCACGCTGCCCTTCACCCGCAACGTCATCGGCTCCATGGACTTCACCCCCGGCGGCTTCCAGCGCACGGGCCGGCGCCCCGACTCCGACGCCGCGGAGGCCGGACTCGCCGTCGTCTACGAGTCCGGCCTGCAGATGTTCGCGGGCAGCCCCGAGTCCTACGACGCCCGCCCGCTCGCCCGGGACTTCCTGGAACAGGTCCCCGCCGCCTGGGACGACACCCGGCTGCTCGCCGGGCGGCCCGGCCAGGTGGCGGTGCTCGCCCGCCGCAGCGGCGACCGCTGGTTCCTGGGCGGCGTGTACGCCGGTGCCGCGCACCCGGCCGAGGTGCCGATGGCGCTCGGTCCGGGACGGTGGCTGGTGGAGACGGTCCGGGACGGCGCCGAGGGACTGGTCCAGGCCCGGAAGGTGCTGCGCGGGGGCGACACGCTCGGCATCGACGTGGCCGCCGGCGGCGGCTTCGCCGGGATCGCCTGCCACTGGCACCCCGGCGTCACCACCTGCTACTGGTGAGGGCCCGTCGCAAGCGTGGTCACCGCACGCCGCAGGAAGTCGCGGTGGTGCCGGGCGGTGAGGAGGGCACGGGGCCGGTGCGCCGGAGCGGCGGCCGTGGCCTTCCGGTCGACGGGGCGGTTGTCCTTGCCGCCGAGGAGGATGTCGTACACGCGCGCGGAGCATGCCTTCGTCGTGTCGGTCTTCCTTCGCGGCTCGGCCGGGTCGGGGCCGAGCGCGGTCAGCAGGCAGGTAGGTCTCCCCGGGGAGTCGGCCACTCGGCGGACACCATGTGAGCGGCCCGACATCCAACGTCCAGGGGGACTTGGGAACCCCCGGAAACACACACGGCCCCGCCGGTCCTTCCGGCACGTGCGGGGGAGGGACCCGACCGCCCCCGGTGGGCACCTGTGCCCACAGGGGGCGCCGGCCTCCTTGTTCTAGGCTGAACGCATGATCACGCTCACTCAGCTGGCTGAGAACCCGCACTCTCACCTGGCCCGGCTCAGGGACACCGCCCCGGTGACATGGCTGCCGGCGCTCGGCGGCTGGGTGGTCACCTCCCGGGCCCTGGCGCTCACTGTGATGCGGGACGCCGAGACGTTCACCGTGGACGACCCCCGGTTCACGACCGCGCAGGTCACCGGTGCCAGCATGCTCTCCGTCGACGGGCCCGAACACACCCGGCACCGCGAACCCTTCACCGACCGCTTCCGTCCCGGCGCGGTCCGCGACTCCTTCGCCGACAGCACACAGCACGAGACGGACCGCCTGCTGGACGGCATCGAGGGCCGCGGGACGGCCGAACTGCGGCGGGAGTTCGCCGGACCGCTGGCCGCCACGGTGATGGCGCAGGCGCTCGGTCTGGAAGGCGTCCCCGTTCCCCGGGTGCTGGCCTGGTACGAGGCCATCGTCCGCTCCGTGCACGAGCTGACCGAGGGCCGCCCGGCCGGTACCGAAGGACCTGCCGCCTATGCGGCACTGCGCGAAGCCGTCGCCGGCACGGTGGACGCGGGATCGCCCCACTCCCTGCTGGTCACCGCCGCCCGGAGCCTGGAGCTGCCGGACCTGTCCGCCAACGCGGCCATCCTCCTCTTCGGCGGGATCGAGACGACCGAGGGGATGATCACCAATCTCCTGTTCCACCTGCTGCACGCACCACGGCAGCTGTCGGAGCTGCGCGCGGAGCCGGATCTGCTGGACAACGCGATCGAGGAGTCCCTGCGGCTGGAACCCGCCGCGGCCGTCGTCGACCGGTACGCCACCCGGGACGTGCGGCTGGCGGACGCGGACATCCACACGGGCGACCTGGTCACGGTCTCCCTCGCGGCCGCGGGCCGTGACCCGGCCGTCTTCCCCGATCCCGACCGTTTCGATCTGCGCCGCCCCAACTCCCGGCAGCAACTCGCCTTCGCTCACGGCCCGCACTACTGCCTGGGCGCCCACCTCGCCCGGCTGGAGACCCGCATCGCGCTCCGCTCCTGCCTCGACCGTCTCGACGGCCTGCGCGCCGACCCGGACCGCCCGGCGGCCGTCCGCGGCCTGGTCTTCCGCAAGCCGGCCGACCTGTGGGTGCGGTGGGACAGATGACGCCGACCGAGCCGCCTCACCGGACCAGGTGAGAAGCGGTCCCCGACCTGGCGTTCCGGCTCGTCCGGCGGCGCCCCGTGCACCGGTGGCCGCGGCCCTCCTCCGGCCTGCGCCGGGCCGACGTCCCACGGGTGCCGCCCGCCGGCCTCACCGCGGTCGGCGCCGTACGGCCGCGTCACCGGTTCTCCAGCGGCAGCCGGACGACCATCCGGGCGCCGGGCCGGTTGTCCTCGACGCGGACGCTGCCGTGGTGCGCCGTGACGATGTCGCGGACGATGGCGAGTCCCAGACCGGCGCCGCCGGTGTCGCGGGCACGGGCGCGGTCGAGGCGGGTGAAGCGCCCGAAGACGCGCTCACGGTCGGCCTCGGGAATGCCGGGACCGTCGTCGGCCACCACCAGGTTCGCGCTGTCGTCACGGGCGTTGAGGGTGACGTCGACACGTGTGGTCGCATAGTGCAGGGCGTTGTCCAGGAGGTTCCGCACGACACGGGTGAGCGCGTCCCCGTCGCCCGTCACTCGGGCCGCGCCCACGGCGTGCCGGTCGATCACGAGCGGGCTGCGACCGCGGGCTTCGCGCACCTCGGCGTAGACGATCTCGTCCAGGTCGACGGGGCGGGTCCGCAGCCGCGGCCGGGCGTCGAGCCGCGCGAGTTGCAGCAGGTCGTCGACGAGCCTGATGAGCCGCTCGCTCTCCCGGAGCAGGCCGGCGGCAAGGCTCTGCCCGTCGACCGAACCGGGATGGTGGGCGGCCACCTCCAGGCCGGTGTGCAGGGTGCTGAGCGGGTTGCGCAGCTCATGGGCGGCGTCCGCGACGAACCGCCGTTGCCGCCGGGTCGCGGTGTCCAGCCGCGCGAGCAGGTCGTTGAAGGTGGCGGCCAGCCGGCCGAGCGCGTCCGCGGCGGGCGGCACGTCGACGCGACGGCTCAGGTCGGACGCGGTGATCTCGGCGGTCTGGGCCCGCAGGGCGTCCACGGGACGCAGCGCGCGTCCGGTGAGCATCCAGACGACACCGGTGAGCAGGGCGACGACCCCCGGCACGCCGGTGGCCAGACCGGCGGCGAGCCGGGCGATGCCGCGGTCGACGTTCTCGGTGGGGACGGCCACGTACACGATCAAGGGGTTGTGGCGGGTGCCCGCGGGGACGCCGACGGCACGCCAGGTCCCGCCGCCCGGGACCGGCAGGTCATGGATCGTGTGGGCGTGAGGGGTGTCCGACCGGCTCGGCGGAAAGGTGAACGCCCGTGGCCGGCCCCGCAGGTTGGCGGAGCTGGCGCGCACGGTGCCCGTGCCGTCGACGATCTGGACGGCGATCTCCCGGTGACCGGTGACCGGCACGTCCGGCAGGATCCGGCTGGTGCCCTCGTCCGCGGCGACGACCTGCGCGCGTTGCAGCGCGGTCTCGTCGAGGCCGTTGATCAGGCTGGTGTGCAGCCAGACGACGAGCAGCAGAGCCGCTCCGGTCAGCCCGGCGGCGATGACGGCGGCCGCTGCGGCGGTCAGCCGCAGGCGCAGCGACCGGCGGCCCCACCAGGACCGGACGCCGGCGGCCACCCGGTCACCTCGCGCCGCCGCGCAGCCGATAGCCCGCACCGCGCACGGTCTCGATGGTCCGCCGGTCGAACGGGACGTCGATCTTGCGCCGCAGATAGCCGACGTACACCTCGACGATGTTGGTGTCGCCGTCGAAGTGCTCGTCCCAGACGTGGCAGAGCAGGTCCGTCTTGCTGATCACTTCGTCCGGATGCCGGAGCAGGTATTCCAGGAGCGCGAACTCCCGGGCCGTCAGGTCGATGTCCCGGTGGCCGCGGCGGCAGCGCCGGCGCGCCGGGTCCAGGGTGAGGTCGTCGGCGGTGAGCACGGCGGGCCGGGCGGGCGCCCCGCGGCGCAGCAGCGCCCGGAGCCGGGCGACGAGCACCACGTAGGAGAACGGCTTGCTCAGGTAGTCGTCGGCGCCGAGATCGAGGGCGTCCGCCTCGTCGTACTCGCCGTCCTTCGCCGTGAGGATCAGCACCGGCGTCCACACCCGGGCGGCCCGCAGCCGCTTCACCACCTCGTACCCCGACAGGGAGGGCAGCATCAGATCCACCACGATGACGTCGTACGGCTCGTGCAGTGCCCGCCACAGTCCCTCCGCGCCGTCGTTCGCGACGTCGGCTACGAAGCCCTCCGCGGCGAGTCCGTCGGCGATGGCCCTGGCGAGTGCTTGCTCGTCCTCGATGATCAGCAGTCGCATGGCAGTCTCTCCGACTCCACCGTAGCTCCGAACCCTGACGACCGTTACCTGAGAGGACGCTGAGGAGGCGCCCCGTTCTCAGGTCCCTCTCAGCACCCGCGCCGCAGCCTGGAGTTGTCAGGCAGACATGGATCGGACGAGGAGCGCGACGATGAGGGACCTCAGGGACGACGAACGCCGGACCGGGGACCGGAACCAGGCCACCCGGGGGCGTGTGCGGTACGTGGTGGACTATCTCGACCGGGTCCGGCGGACCGCCGACGGCGTTCGGGACGGTGCGGGGCCCGGGCGACAGGACCGGGAACTCGACGAACGGGAGCGCCAGGTGCGCATGGCGCGCGTCGCCGAGCGGCCCTTCGGCTGACGGCATCCGCGGGCGGCCCGTGACCGCGCGCCACGGACCGCCCGCAGATGTTGTCCAGCACTGGTGCAGCGCGATCGCCGCGGATGTCGGTCAGCTCTGGCGCAGGGCGACCGCCGCGGCGCGGCTGACGTCCACGGTGACGTCCTCGACCGTCCAGCCCGGCAGGCCCGCGGTGGGTGTGGGCCCGGTGCCGACGTAGTCGAGGGTCAGGCCCCGCGCCAGACCCGTGCCGAGACCCTTGAGGTACGCCTCCTTGCGCACCCAGGTCCGGGCGAAGGCCAGGGCCCGCTCGTCCTCGGGCAGGGCCGCCAGCTCGGCCCGCTCCGACGGGTGCAGCTCGGGGACGAGGCCCGCCACGACCCGGGGCGACGGGATGCACTCCATGTCGACGCCGACAGGAGTGTCGGCGAGCGCGATCAGACACAGACCCCCGCTGTAGGCCAGGGAGAAGTGCGCCGTGCCGCCCGCCACCGCCGGCCTGCCGTGCGGTGCGCCGCACACCGGGCACGGCTCCCGGGTGAACGCCACCTGCCCGGGTGCCACGCCGAGCCGCTCGGCGAGCAGACGGCGCAGCGCGGTGTGCGCGGAGACGTACCGGCTGCGGATCTCGGGCCGGGTGAAGGACAGGGCCCGCCGGCGTTCACCGGCGTCCAGGGACGTCGGCGCGGCCCGCGGATCGGCATGGACGAGCCACAGGACGGGCGGCGGGCTCACGGCGGCCTCATTTCCGCATCGCCTCCTCCACCAGGTCCACGGCCAGGTCGAGGGTGTGCAGCACGGGCAGGCCCTGGCTGGTGTACCAGGCGTCCGTGGCCTCCGGGTGGGGGCCGGTCACCGCCACCCGGCCGGCCCCGAAGGGGGCGACGAGGGCGGCGGGACTGCCGTCGGCGTACGTGGCGAGGACCGAGGCGTCGGCGTGCTCGTCGAGGACGAAGACCGGGCCGTCCTGGAAGTACAGGGTGCGGGGGCGCCCCCGCCAGGACACCTCGATCAGCGTGTCGCCGTCGTCCTGGACGGTGGCCCCCGCCGTCGAGATGTACCGGTCGGTGTCGCCGGGCAGCAGCCCGAAACCCGGGGTGGCACCTGCCAGGTAGCCACCGAGGCAGAAGCCCAGGTAGCGCCCGCCGGCCCGGACGAAGTCACGGATCGCCCGGCGCCGCCGGAAAAGCCTGAGGTAGGCGGGGACCAGCGTGCCGCCGCCGGGCTGGGCGTACACCGACGCGTGCGCGAGGGACTCGGCGGACAGGGGGAACTCCTCGCGCGGACCGGTGAAACGCACGTCCAGCCGCCACGGGCCGCGGGAGAGCATCCCGGCGACCGCCTCGGGGCAGCCGGGCAGCGAGGCCGGCCCGCGGTAGACGAGGGCCAGGGGACGCCCGGCAGCGGTCTCGGGGCCCGCCACGACTACCCCTGCGCGGGTACGCCGTCGACGCGGGCGGCGGCCGGTGCGCCGAGCCCCTCGGCGGGGAGCCCGTGCCAGCTCGTCCCCGGTGTCAGCCGCTCGCCCTTCATGACCAGGGACAGCGCCCCGAGCCGGACACCCGCGCCCACCAGCGTGTCGTAGAGCACGATCGTCCGCGGACCGATGCTCGCGCCGGGCCCGACGACCACCTTCGACATCTTCATCACCCGGTCCTCGAACAGATGGGTCTGCAACGACACGTGCATGCCGATGGCCGCGTCGTCGCCCACCTCGACGAGGTCGAACTCGGTGAGGTGCGTGGTGCCGATCCAGGTCCGCCGTCCGATGCGGGCGCCGAACCGGCGCAGCACCGGCGGCAGGAACGGCGTGCCCACCAGAGCGCCCACACCCGCCGGTACCGCGGCCGCCTCGAAGAGACCGGTGGCGAACTCCGTACGGCGCACGAACAGGCTCCACAGGGGCTCGACCCGCGGACGGTACCTGCCCGCGACCACCCACTTGACCAGCACGCACCAGCCGATGACGGCCAGCACCGAACCCGCGGTGAGGAGCGGCGACAGCAGCACGAGCACCAGGGGACCGGACCGAGCGGCGATGCCGGTCAGGACCAGCAGGTACAGGGAAGCGGCGGTGGCCACCACCGAGGCGGGCATCGTGGCCCGGAAGAACTCGATGGCGAACCGGCCCAGCACCGTCCTGCGGGCCGGCCGGAAGGTCCGCTCCTCGGGGAAGTCGCCGCTGTCCTGACGCACCGGGAGCCGCAGCGCGGGCGAGCCGAGCCAGGTGCTGTCGGCGGGCACCCCCTGGTCCGGCGGCGGCAGCGTGCCGACACCGACGAGGGAACCCGGCCCCAGCCGCGTTCCGGCGGGCAGCAGCGCCGCGTTGCCCACGAAGGCCCGGTCGCCCACCTCGGTGGGGGCGAACGCCACGCGGTCCCCGGCGAAGGTGGCGATGCCGACGCCCGCCATGTCGGCGACGAAGCTGCCCTCACCGAGGGTGAGCAGGTCGGGATCGATGTGCGCCGCGGTGGAGACCTCGGTGCGCCGGCCGACGCGGGCACCGAGCAGCCGCAGCCAAGGCACCGTGTAGAGGGTGGCGTAGAGGGAGTTGGTGAGGAACAGGCTCTGTTCGAGCAGCTTGTCGGAGATCCACTTGCGCACCCCCAGAGCCGAGCGCGCCGGATGGATACCGACGGGTGTCCTGGGCAGCACCGCCCGCTTGCCGACCGCGACGACCAGGCACACGGTGGCCACGAAGACGGGTCCGGACAGCGCGGCCGTGGCCAGCTGTGCCGCCGTGCCGCCGTATGCGGCGGCCCACCAGATCAGGGCGGCACCCGGCACGACCGTCGCGGCCACCGCCGTCTCCAGCGCGGCCAGGCCGAGCACCACGGCGGTCAGCTGCCGCGGCCGCCAGCGGTCCGTCCCGTTCCGGGCGCGCAGCATCGTCTCCATGACGGGGGCCAGCCGCTCCACCGGCCGTGCCGGGGATCCCGCCCGGCGCGCCCCGGCCGGGACCGCCTCCTCCGGTCCCGCCACGGACTGTTCGCCGAGTGCGGACCCGGGGCCGAGACAGGCCCCTGGTTCGAGCACCGCGTTGGCACCGACGCAGGCCCGGTCGCCCACGGTGATCGGGGCGACCGTCACCCATCCGTCGACCACCTGCCAGGGGCGCAGCGTGCTGCCGTAGCCGATGGCGGCGTCCCGGCCGATGGTCAGCAGCCTGGGCAGGCCGACCATGCCGGTGGCGATGGTGGCACCGGGGCCGACGCGGGCGCCGAGGAGCCGCAGGTAGGGGCCCATCAGCGGGGACCCGCTGAGCACCCGCACCGGACTGAGACCGAGCAGCAGGACGTCCAGCGCCCACAGCCGCAGATAGGTCGCTCCCCACAGCGGGTACCGGCCGGGCCGGATGCCCGCCGTCAGCGGCCGCGCGAGCAGGAGCGGGACGAGCCAGCGTACGGCGACGAAACCCCCCGCCACGGCGATGACCAGCCCGACGATCCGCGTGCCCGACGCCGGACCGTGCCACAGCGCGTAGCAGTAGGCCACCGGTCCGGTGAGCAGCATGAGCAGGGCGTAGAACGCCGCCGCCTGGGCCAGCCCGGCGCGCGCGATCCTCGCACTCCCGTGCCGCAGTGGCTCGGGGCGCGGACGCTCCGGTGGGCCAGGGGTGTCCCGCGCGGAGCGCAGCCGGGCCGCGAAGGTGCGCACGGTCGGGTTCTCGTACAGGTCGCGCAGGGTGGAACCGGCTCCGGCGCCCCGGTCCCGCAGCAGCGACACGGCGCGCGCGGCGAGCAGCGAGTGACCGCCCAGGTCGGTGAAGAAGTCGGCCTCGGCGGAAAGCTCCCCGGGGGCCAGGCCGAGCGCCTGGGCCCAGGCGTCGCGCACCCTGGTCTCCCACTCACCGCTGACCGGCACCACCTGCCGGGTGCCGATGAGCCGCCGGCCGGCCGGCGCGGGAAGTCTCGCGCGGTCCACCTTGCCGCTCGGCATGACGGGCAGCCGGTCGAGGAAGTCCACCGTCGAAGGCACCATGTAGGCAGGCAGCGACCGGCGCAGACGCTCGTGCAGCCGGGCCACGAGGCCGTCGTCCGGGGCCGCGTCGCCCTCGGCGGGCACCACGTAGGCGGCGAGGATACGGTCGCCGTCCTGTCCGCCGCGCGCAGCGACGAGCGCGGTCGCCGCCTGGACGACCGCGGGGTCTTCGAGCAGTACGTTGTCGATCTCGTCCAGCGAGACCCGGTAGCCGCGGATCTTCACCTCGGCGTCGGCCCGGCCGAGGTACTCGATCTCCCCGCCGTCGGTGATCCGGCCGAGGTCGCCGGTGCGGTACAGCCGGCCCGAGCCGGGCGCCAGGGGGTGCTCGACGAAGCGGTCGGCCGTCAGATCGGGCCGGCCCGCGTAGCCGCGCGCGAGGCCGGGACCGCCCAGGCAGATCTCACCGACGGTGCCGTCCGGCACGGGCCGCAGCCGCTCGTCCAGCAGGACGGCCGAGTACGTCGGCAGCGGACGGCCGATGGTGACCGGACGCCCCGGCAGGAGTTCCTGCCAGGTGGCGGTGACGGTGGTCTCGGTCGGACCGTAGGTGTTGAGGATGCGCCGCCCCGGCCTGCTCCACCGCTCGGCCAGCGAGGCGGGGCACGCCTCACCGCCGACGACGAGGCTGCGGATCCGCGGCAGGTCGCGCGGGATCGTCGCCAGCAGCGTGGGGACGCAGTACAAGGCGGTGACGGCGCGCTCCTCCAGGAAATCGGCGAGATCGGCACCGAGCCTGCCCGGTCCGCCCGGTCCGGCGACGAGGGTCGCGCCGGCCGCCCAGGTGGGCCAGATCTCCTCGATGGAGAAGTCGAACGAGATGGTCATGCCCTGGTACACCCGGTCCTGCGGCCGGACGCCGTAGACCGGTGCCACGACCCGCAGGAAGTTGCTGATGCTCGACCGGGCGATCTCCACGCCCTTGGGTCTGCCGCTGGACCCCGAGGTGTACATCACGTACGCCAGCGGATCCTCCGCGCCGCCGGGCCCTCCGGGAGGCCGTACGCCTGCGAACCGGGCGAAATCCCCGGCGCACGTGTCGACGCGGATCGCCGGGCACCGCGCGCGCGGCCCGGCCCAGGCGGCTCCCCGCGCGAGGGCGGACGTGGTCAGCACCACGGTGGCGCCCGAGTCGCCCAGGATGAACGCCACCCGGTCGGGCGGCGCCGCCGGATCGATCGGCACGAACGCCGCGCCCGTCTTGCAGACGCCCAGCAGGCACACGTACATGTCCACGGACCGGGGCAGCAGCAGCGCGACCCGGCTGAGCGGGCCGATGCCCGCACCGCGGAGGTGGTGGGCGACCTGGTTGGCCCGGACGTCCAGTTCGGCGTAGGTCAGCCGGTGCGGTCCGCATTCGAGGGCGAGTGCCGAGGGCGTACGGTCGCAGGCGTCCTCGAAGAACCGGCTCAGCCGGTCGGGGGTGCCCGGAGCCTCGGTGACGGTGCGGCTCGGATCCGGTACGACGGGCAAGGCAGCGGTGTGGGAGACCATGGGCTCCGCCTCTTCGGTAGGGAAAGGGCCCGTACAGCTCCTTACTCCTCCAGCCTGGAGGCCGTCCGCTGAGAAGAAGCTGAGAGCCGACCCGCCCGTGGGGGACGGGCGCCGGGGCGATGCCGCCGGCGCCCGTTGCGGGCGGCCCGCCGGGCCCGGCCGTCCGCAACGGCCACGCGCGGAACCCTTGGCCGCCGTCGTTCAGGTCGTCCCGGGCCCGGAGGGGTGTACGCAGGCCGTCCACGGGGCCGGGCCCGCCGAGCCGGGTGACCGACGTACCGTCGAGCCGGAGACGGGCGTCGGCGGACAGCGCCAACTCCCGCCAGGCCGTGCGCCGTTCGTGCCCACGCGGACGACGGCGCGCCGCTGCTCGTCAACGGCGCACCACCGATGAGTGTTTGGATGGAGATCCGGGACGCGTACGGCCGACGGACCCGGCGGTCCCGCACGGAACCGGTGCCCGGTGTGTTCAAGATCCCCCAGCAGCGACCTCCGTCACCACCTTCCATGGACAGAACCTAGAGCGTCGGTTCGAGCGAGGCACGGGGATGGAGGAGCATACGGGACGTCTGGTCCACCAGGTCGCGCACGACGCAGAGATAGGCTCTCGTGCCGCCGAGCGCGTCCAGGACGCGGCGGGCCCGGTCACGGAACTCGTCGATGTCCCTCTGGTACCGGTGCAGGACCTTGGGCGCCAGCAGGATACGGGCGAGGTCCGCACGGGCGGGTGCGGAGTCCTGCGCGGCGCGGTGCAGGGCCCTGAGGTGTTCCGCGGAACCGGGAGCCCCTTCGTCGAGCGCACAGGCGAGCAAGTAGGTGGCCGTGCCGTTCAGGATGTCTTCATTGCGCCCGGACAGAATGTCTTCCTGGTCGTTCAGAAGCTGCCACAGTACGCCGAACAGCTCACCGAACTCCCGCCACAGCGCCACGCGTGACGCCGCGGCGTTCGCCCACTGTGCGGCCATGGCGGTGATCATGCCGAAGGGCGCGCCGGACTTGCGCAGATACGCCACCGCCACCGCATCAGGTGTGGTGCCGGCCGTCGCCCCGAGCAGGTCCCTGAGCTGACCCTCCGTCGCGTTGACCCAGCACCTCACGATCTCGTCCCGCAGCGCGTCCCGTACCGGCTCCGGGACGCGCCCCGACTGAACGACGAGAAGGGGCAGGGGGACTCCGGCGATGACCGTGGCGAGGAGCACATCACCCCGGCGCAGGTCGCCCGCCGCGTCGGTGCCCTGCGAATCGGCCAGGTCGTCCAGGCAACAGGCCGAAGTCCACCAGAGTTCATGGACGATGGCCAGCGGGAGTGCCGGTTCGAGCATGCCCGTCTCGACGGCGTGGACGATCAACGGCAGGACCGACAAGGGGTATTTGAAGGTGCGGTTCTCCAGGAGCCTGGCGACGGCCGCCCGGACCGAGGGCGCCGACGGCCCCAGCAGTCCGAGCGCGGCTTCTCTCTCCGCTTCGATCTCCGCGGCCATTCGCCGGTACACATCCACGTACGACATTGCGGTCATGCGAACCCCCACGATGGAATGCATCGAAACGATTCGAGCACACTTTTTGAATCGTTCGAATGGGGGAAACGAGCCCCCGCGGACCTCAGGCGGCCGGGCCGGCCCTGGCCGGGCAGGGCCGGCCCGTCCGCAGATTCTCGGTGGCTCCGGTGATGACGGAGTCGAGTCTGTTCCGGGTACTGACCAGTTCGGCGACCTGGCCATCGATACGGTCCCGCTCCGCTGCCAGCCGGTCGAGCAGTTCCGGCGTGGCATCGCCGTCGACGACGCACGGCAGCAGGCTGACGATCACTCTGCTCGACAGACCGGCGGTGTACAACTGCTGGATCAGCCGCACGCGTTCCACCGCGCTGTCCGGATACTGCCGTTGGCCGCTGGGGCTGCGTTCCGGGGAGAGCAGGTCCTGTTCCTCGTAATAGCGCAATGCCCGAACGCTGACGCCGGTCCTGTCGGCGAGCTCACCTATACGCATCAGGCACCTCACAGAAGAAAACAGGCCGGTCGGACTACTTGCCTCTCACGTCAACAAGAGGTTTCAGCTTAACCCGCGAGGACCTGAGCGGACGGCGTGACCGGGGACCGCCGGCCGAGCCACTGCTCGGCGTCCCACGCCTGGAACCGCTCTACCTCGGTGAACCCCAGCTTTGCCGCGAGGCGCATCGAGCCGACGTTGGCGGTCTGGGTGGTGAGCACCACCGGTTCGCCGGGAAGGACGCCGTCGAACCAGTCGAGTGCCGCCGCGCACGCCTCGGCGGCGTACCCGAATCCCCACGCTCGCGGCAGGAACAGGTAGCCGAGATCGGCCTTCCCCGCGGCAGCCGGGCGACGGTGCCCCGTCGCTCTCCTGAGCAGGATCTGACCGATCATCGCCCCGTCGAGATCGACGACGAAACTCCCGGGCCACCGCTCGGGCGCCCCGGGCAGCTCGCGCTCAAGCTCGTCACGGGGCCGGGGGCCGCCGAGGTAGGTGTGCACCTCTGGTGACGCCAGCAGTTCGATGAACGCCGCACGGTCCCGGGCCTCGGGCTCACGGAGCACGAGTCTCTCGGTCCTGATCGGCTCGGGCGGCCAGGCGACGGGCTCCAGGTCTGACATGCGCGCAGGCTAACAGCCCGAGAGGCGCCGGCAAGAGGTCTCCTCCCGACTCGACTGCCGCCCGCCCAGCGCGGCGCGCCGGGCGGGGGCCGAGCCGCCCTCACCGTCGGCCGCCATCTCCGACGGCTGCCGGTCCGCCGTCTCCACGGCGGCGGCTACTTGGCGAACCTGAGCCCGATCTGGGTGGCGACCCCGAAAATAGTCCTCCAGGTGCCAGGTCCGGGCGATCCGGCCGCCGACGAGCCGGTGGAAGTCCGCGGCGCGCAACTCGACCGTACGCCCGGTGCCGGGGACACCGAGAAGCTCACCGGTGTGCACGCCCCGGCTGACCGCGCGCACCGCCACCAGGTCCCCGGACACGACGACGTCCTCGATCGTGATGGTCAGGTCGGTGAACACACCGCGCAGATGAGCGATGCCCGCCTTCCACCCGTCGGCCCCAGGGCCGGTCCGCAGAGCGGGTACGGCTGCCCAGTCGGCAGTCAGCGCATCGTCGACGAGTGTCGTGTCACCGGTGCTGAGCGCCTCGTAGAAGCGTCGGACCACGGTCTCGGCCTGACGCGTGCTCTTCGTGTTCACGGGCATCGTGGATCTCCTGAAACCTGGGGTGGAACGAGCCGCGGGCGGCCCTGCTGGATCACCGGGTGGACGCGGCGGTGACCCGGCTGCCCCTGCTGACCGGCGGGCTGCACGTGGCGATCCTGTACGACGAGCCCAGGATGCTCTTGGTGGCCCTGGGCCACCGGCTGGCCGGCAAGGAGTCGGTCACCCTGGACGACATCGCGGACGAACCCATTCCGCGCTTCCCCGACCAGGAGTGGAACGCCTACTGGCGTATCGACCCGCGGCCCGGCGGCGGACCCGCACCCGACGGCCCGTTCGTCGAAACGATCGAGGACAAGTTGGAGGCCATCGCCGCGGGCCAGGCCGTGGCGATCATCCCGACCGCGCTGCGCGCGGGCAGTGCGCGTCCCGACCTCACCACGATCCCGCTCCACGGCATCGAACCGGGCCACGTCGTCCTCGCGACCCGGGCCGGCGACCACGGCCACCTGGTCGCGGCCTTCCGCAGATCCGCCCAGGACTGCCTCACCGATCCCGGCCCCACCGGCCCGGCGGGCGTCTGAGGCGCCGACTACGGCCGTCACCTCGCTCCGAGTGCGGCGCCCGGTTCAGTCGCCCCGGCGCTGGCGCCGGATCCGGTCGGCCACGTCGTTCCGTTCGGTTTCCCACCACGGCCGTACACGGTCCGCCGCGGCAGCGGACGGGCTGTCGGGGCCGCCGGGCGGCGCGGGGACGGGGACGAGTTCGGTGTCCAGACGGCGGTCGAGCACCGCCGTCTGCGCCCGTTCGACGCGTGCCCATTGGACGAGAATGGCCAGCAGGAAGGGCAACGCGACCAGTTCGGCGATGCTCACCATCACTCCGCCGCCGGTCTGCTGGTCGTGCGGGACATCCGTGTCCCAGGGCGGTGCGTGGTGCAGATACCAGGCGCCCGCGATCAATGTGCCGTGCGTCATGACCACGATGCCCGGCACCGCGTCGACCAGACCGTCCAGGAACACCAGGGCCGCCCGGACGGGATGGGTGCACCAGGACGGCAGCGTCTGCTCCCGGGTGAGGACCGGCACGACGAACAGGCAGCCCGCCGCCAGCAGGTTCAGGTACATCAGCTCGTGCAGCCAGCTCAGGCGCAGCGCGGTGGCGAAGTACGGTGTGAAATAGACCGTGAGTTCGGTGGCGAGTACGAGGACCGTGCTGACCAGGGGGAACGTCAGAATGCGGACGATCCTGCCGGTCATCGCACGTCGGACGCGCACCGCGGTGGTGCCTGGCAGGGCCTCCACGGCGAGCCGCAGGGGATCACCGAGGGCCAGGCCGAGGGGCGCGAGCAGATCGAGCAGGATGTTCTGCACGGCGGCCGGCCAGAACAGGACCCGGTCGTACACGGCCAGCCCCGACATCGTCGCCACCACCAGTGTGCCGAGCCCGAGCACGGCGAAGGCGGCGAGACGGGCGGCGGGCCACGACCTGCCGCGCCGGTGCAGCCGGAGCACTCCCCAGCCGTATGCCGCACCCAGGGCGCCGCACAGCAGCAGCGCGGGGACGTCGAGCTGCCAGGAGGACAGCAGACGTCCCACGGTGGGTTCCGGAAGGGACGCGGCCGCCAGGTGGGTCACGGTGCCGGCAACCATGCGGATGATCGTCCTCCTTCGTTCCTCGGGGGAACCTGGACGGTTCCCCGATGGGACGGTAGCCGCCGGGCTCGCGGTGCTGGGCGGCGGGGGCACCGATGCCGGGGTCTCCACGGGGGGAGAGCGCCGTCCGGCACAGGGCGGGCGAGGAGATCCCGGGCCGGTCATGCGGCCTGTGCAACCCGCCGGGCGTCGCGGCCCAGGGGCAGTCGCCGTACTGGAAGCGATGAGGTCTACGGGGGCCGACGTGCGCGCAGCACCGCGGCGCGCACGTCGGCATCGCCGACCGCAGCGAAGTACGTCATGATCTGCTCGGTGAGCTTGCCGTGGCTCCGCTGCCCGTCCGGGTCGGTACCGGTCGCGGGGTGCCGCACCGCGGCCCTGCCGGGCTCGGACCGCCGGGCCGGACGACTACTCGAAGTCGCAGCCCGGGTTGGCGGCGTCACGGGAGAAGGGAGCGCCGTGCGGCAGGACGTACAGCACCTCCAGGACGACATCGGTGCTGCCGCGGTTCACGCCGATGTGTATGTGGCCGGCGCCGGAGGGCTCCCGCAGGAGATCGCCCTGCGGGTACACACCGTCCGAAGCGCACGTCGAGTCGAAGTGACTGAGGGTCCCCTGTCTGACGTAGGCGTACAGGGTGCCGTCGTGGAAGTGCCAGCCGGTCGCCTGGCCCGGCGGGACGGTGACCTCACGCAGGATGTAGTCGGTCCCGCCGACCGTGGACTGGGCGATGACCTGGCCGGTCACGCCAGGTCCGCCCGGGGTGGCGTGGGCGACCCCGGAGAGGGACAGGCCGGCGAGCAGGGCTCCGACGGTCCCCATACGCGACAGAGCGTTCATGAGTGTTCCGTTCCGTTGGCGTGCGGCGATGGTCAGGGCCGGCCCGCGCAGAGCGCTGCCCGCTCCATTGATGTCACACCGTTGGCGTCGGAGTGCGTGCGGGACGGCCGGGCCCACACGCTAGACCAACCCGCCCACAAGGTCGGCATGTTCACCATGTCATCACAGTCATGTGAGATGGCGTCATCCTGCCGCCGGGAAAGCGCGATCCGGGGTAGCGATGACCGGCGGACCGGCGGACCGGCGGACCGGCGAACTGGGCGGACCGACGAACTGGGCGGACCGGTGAACTCGGCGGTGCGGCCGCACCCAACGGGCCGTTGTCCCGGCCTGATTCACCGAGCGCGGAGCGTCATCTCCTGCCGAGTGTACGGCCACCTCGCCCGGCCGGGCGGAAGCCTCGTCGGAGCCGGTCGGGCCGGCAGGGCGGACCGCAGCCGCGGGTCCGGTAACCGGAGCGTCCCGCGTTCGGGTGGTTCAGCCGTGTAAGGGATGGCCGGGACGGGCCCCACGCCGGTACTTCGGAGCCCTGAAGCTCCACGTGCTCGCCCGCGCCCTGTCCGGCCCGGCCGCCTCGGCCTCTCCTACTGCTGCCGCGCGAGCCAGTCGGTGAACCGGATCTCACCGATGTGCGCTCCCGGAGCCGGCAGCAGGGTGGTGTCCTTCAGCACCGCACCGAAGTACCGGGCGTCCGTGTCCGCGACCACCGTGCGGGGGTCGTTCCTCGCGGCCAGTCCCTTGCTGATGATCTGGTCCAGCCGGAACTCGTCGGGGCCCGCGACCTCCACCACGCCCCCTACCGGGTCGCCGACCGCGGTGCGGCCGACCGTCGCGGCCACGCCGTCGGAGGCCACGGGCTGGAACTTCACGGGGGCGAGACGCACGGTGTCGCCCTCGGTGGCCTCGGCGGCGATGGCCGTCACGAACTCGAAGAACTGGGTCGCGTGGACAATGGTGTAAGGGATGACGGACGCCTTGATCAGCTCCTCCTGGGCCTGCTTGGCGCGGAAGTATCCACTCTCCTGGAGGCGTTCGGTGCCTACCACGGACAGGGCGACGTGGTGGGTCACCCCGGCCTCGGCCTCCGCCTTCAGCAGGTTGGTCGTGGACGTGCGGAAGAACGTCATGACGGCCTCGTCCTCGAACGAGGGGGAGTTGGAGACGTCGATCACGACCGACGCGTCCTTCAGAACGTCGGCCAGACCCTCGCCCGTCAGCGTGTTCACACCGGTGTTGGGGGAGGCCGGCACCGCCTCATGACCGTGCGCGTTGAGCTTGGCGACCACCTTCGAGCCGATGAGCCCGGTTCCGCCGATCACTACGACCTTCATGACGTGTTCCTCTCAAGGGTTTTCAGGGTGCGGCAGTCGGCGCCGGCCTGTGCGTTGAACCACTCGGCGGCACCAGAGAATGTGTCTGTACAAAGAAGGACAGGACCGGGGTCCTGAATGTGACACGAAAGGTGCCCGACATTGAATCGGGCGGCCCGGCACAGTGTGTTCCGCGCAGGTGCAGGAGGTCACTCGGTGAGATTTCCCTCGGTCGAGACCTCACCGTCAAAGAGATCGCGTCCGGGACGGCGGGACAGCTCTCGCGGGTGACGGCAGTCGCCGACGACCAGGGCCGTCTTCGGCGTCCCCGAGGACCGACGACGCGCCTTCCTTGCGACAGGCACCGGCACAGAGGTTTGCCGGGCACGCACACAACGCGCCCGCGGTGCCTCAGCCGCCCAGCGACGCCACGTACGGGTCGAGCTTCACCGGGTTCATCACCCAGATGAGGCGTTCGATACCGCGCGCCGACACATCGACGGACAACAGTGCCACCGGGTGTCCGTCGGGCGCCGAGACGAGGACGGCCGGCCTGCCGTTGGCCTCGACCCAGCGGACCTCCGACCGAGGCCAGAAACGCGGTGCGAAGGCGGCCAGGTAACGGGAGACACGTACACGCCCCACCACCGGGATCCTGGACGCTCCGCGCGTTCCGCCGCCGTCGGCGTAACTGACCACGTCCGCCGCGAGGACCTTCTCCAGCGCCGACAGATCGCCGGTCTGCGCCGCGACGAGGAACACCTCCAGCAGCCGCCGGTGCGCGCTGGGGCCGACCGGCTCCCTGCGCTCCGCCGACAGGTGTTTGCGGGCGCGGCTGACCAGCTGACGGGCGTTGGCTTCGCTCGTCTCCACGATGTCCGCGATCCGCTGGTACGGGTAGTCGAATGCCTCCCGCAGCACGTAGGCCGCTCGCTCGACGGGGTTCAACTTCTCCAGAAGGAAGAGAACCGCCAGGTCGAGGGCCTCTGCCCGTTCCGCGCCCAACTGCGGATCCGCGCTGGTGTCGACCGGCTCGGGAAGCCACGGTCCGACGTACGACTCACGCCGCATCTTCGCGGAGCGGGCGAAGTTGATCGCCAGGCGGGCGGTGATCGTGGCCAGGAAGGCGGACGACTCGCGGACGGAGGCGCGATCGGCGTTCTGCCACCGCAGCCACGCGTCCTGGACGATGTCCTCCGCCTCCACCGCGCTGCCGAGCACCCGGTACGCGATACCGAACAGCAGGGGACGCGCCGCCATGAAATCCCTCGCGGCCCGGTCGAGGGAGTCCGCCTCGTCCCCAGCGCGCATGCGTGTCCTCCCGTCCGCAGCACCATGCTAGACGCCGTCGCAGCAGGACGCGCGCCGTCATGCCGGAGGCCGGAACGCACGGCCCGGGGCCGGCCATGCGGGCACAACCGTGCGGACAGGCCCCGCGTCCCACGCGGGCACCGTGCGCGGGCGCTTCACGACTGCGGCGCGTGACGCGCCACGACGCCGCCACGACGCCGCCACGACGCCGCCACGCGCCGCTCGGCCGACGAGCCCACTGGTGTCCGCTTGACGGTGTCCGTGAGCGCAGTAATTCACTGTGCCTACGACAGTGTTCGAACCGATGTTGTGACACGGCCCGACACACCACCGATGTCGCCTGCGGACCACGACCGTGTCCGACGGGTGCCCGTCAGACCGGGCCGTGCCCCCGCCCCGGCCCAGCACATGTTTCGCGAGGAGCCGATGCAGCCACTCATGTCACAGATGCACGGCGCGCTCGGTCATCAGTGGGAGACCGCCATGGGGACCGGATGTGCCGACATGCGCTCGGGCGGCCGGTGTGCCGGACCCATGGCGTGGTGGACCAGGTGGACCAATGGAGGTGCAACACGATGTCGGAGAAGGACTCGGTGAACGGGACCGGAGAGCAGCCCCGCTCGGAGGCTTGGAAGACGGCGCTCAAGGTGCTGCAGGACGCCGCACCGCTCACCATCCCCGAGGGTGCCTCGGCGATGACCATCCACGTGGAGTGGGAGCCCGGTGACCCGGGGACCCCGCCGCACCGGCACTCGGGGCCGGCGTTCGGGTACGTCATCGAGGGCGCGGTCCGGTTCGAGCTCGAAGGCGAGCCCGAGCGTGTGGTCGAGGCCGGTGGGACGTTCTGGGAGCCGGGCGGTGACCTCATCCACTACCAGGACGGCAACGCCCGTTCCGACGCGCGGACCCGGTTCGTCGTGACCATGATGTGTGCGCCGGGCAAGCCGATGCTGGAACTGGTCGACGAGGAGGAGCTGGCACAGCGCGCGCATCTGCGTGCCCCGCGGGCGACCGTCTGACGCGTAAATATGGCCTGGTCAGGGTGGGTGTGGGCAGGGCTGGGTGCCCGGTGGTCGCGGAGGGCCGCCGGGTGTCTGGGTTTGTCGGT
>NZ_JBHJUV010000079.1:0-37923 GCF_042268025.1 Streptomyces sp. NPDC056161 | reverse complement strand
CTGGACTCGCCGGCGTAGTTGCCGGCTTCGACCGCCGCGTCGGCGGCGACCTGGGCGTTGGCACCCGCGCTCGCGGCCGAGTGGGCGGCGTCGCCCGCCGCGTCGGCGGCCACGGCCGCCTGGTCGGCGCCATCGGCGGCGAGGTCGGCACCCCTGGCGGCGTCGCGGGCGTCCTCGGCGGCCTGCCGGGCGGCAGTCGCGTCGTCGGCGTCGACCGCGGCGTCGGCCGCCGCGTTGCGTGCGCGGGAGGCCGCCTGGGAGGCGCCGGACGCGGCGGCGGCCGCCCGGGAGGCGGCGTTCGCGGCGACGCGTGCCGAGTTGTTCGCCGCGTTGGCCGCGTCGATCGCCTTCTGCGCGGAGGCGGCGGCCTGGGACGCGGCCGTGGCGGCGCGCTTGGCAGCACGCGCGGCCTTCGCGGTGTCGTCCTTGGCGGCCTCCGCCTCGGCGGCGGCCTCCAGCGCCGCGTCCTTGGCCAGTTCGGCGGCCTTGACGGCCTTGGCGGACTCGGTCCTGGCGGCCGCGGTCTGCGCGGCGGCCTCCTTGCCCGCTTCCTTCGCCTGCTGGGCCAACTGGGCGACGGTGGCGTGCTCCTGGTCCTTGGCGAGGGCGACGAACCGGCCGACCTGGAGGAACTCGGTGATGTCCGCGGCGCTGCCGCGCAGCGCGAGCTGCCCGGCCGCCCGTACGTTGGTGCCGCCGGCACTGATGATCTGCGTGACCTGGACCCGTTCGTCCTGCTCACGCTGCGCGTACTGCGTCTCGTTGAGGAACGCCCTGACGTCCTCGGCGGAACCGGCCAGCGCGGCCCGGCCCGCGTCCTGCACATTGGGGCCGCCCGTGTCGATGATCTGGGCGGCCAGGACCCGGTTGTCCTGCTCCATCGGGTCTTCCCAGCCGTCGTCCAGGAAGTCCTCCAGCGTGGCGGGGGACCCGGCCAGCGCGGTGCGGGCGGCGGTCAGCAGTTCGGGGCCGGCGACCGAGGCGAGCTGCGCGGCACTCACCCGCTCGTCCTCGAAGGACAGGTCGTCGGCCACGGCCAGGAACGCCTGCACGTCGGCGTCGGTGCCGGTCAGTGCCGCCTCGGCGGCGGCCTTGACGCCGGGACCGCCCTCCCGCCAGTGCTCGACCACCAGATCGCGGTCGCTCGCCGTCACCTCCGTCGCGGCGACGGCGTCCCGAGCCCCGGTGGCCGCACGCCCGACGGCCGCGGCTGGTACGGGGCTGAGGAGGCCGAGGGCCAGCGCCAGGGAGAGGAGGGTCAGGGCTGTTCTGCGTCTGGCACGGGAAGGTGTCCTGCCCGTATATGCCTCATGAATTATTCGATTCACTGCCTGCTCGTCTCGGTTGTCGACGGCCTTATGTGATGCACCGTCGGACGGGAGAGGCGAGCATAGCTTTGGAACTCGCGTGGCGAATAGGGTTTTCGTCGGTCGAGGGCGCGGTCTTGAATGTCCGGCATTTCTCTGTTTTCGCGGCCTTCGTGATCACCTCCGCCTTCGCCGGGGATTCCGTCTCGGTGAGTGCCGGTGCGGCTGCCAACCTGTGGTGGAGCGACGGAAGTTGTGTGTTGACGGTGGGTATGCCGGTGGTTAGGGTATGGATCGCTTTCGCGTTTCGGTCGGACGGCCGCCTGTTTTATTTTCTTCGTCGGCTTTTCGTGGAAACGGTTGACGCTCCGTATGGACATCTCTGGATGCGGCGGGACATCGGTGCGCCAGAAATGCGCGGGGAAGTCGAAAGTAGCTGTACGTGTATGAGGTGACGGGCCGGCGGGCACGGGCTACGGGAAACGCGCAGGAAGAGGTGTGGATGTGACTGGCTCGAATTCCCGAAGAACGCTGCTGCGGGCGGCCGGGACGAGTTTGGCCCTGGCACTGGCCCTGCTGGTCCCGGCGACGAACCCGGACGGAACCCCGGCGGCGACGACGGTCGCGCAGGCGATGCCGGCGACGGTCCAGGGCGCGGCCGATGCCGGTTCGTTCGACGAATCCGAACTGTGGGATTCGACCGCCGAGGACGCCTACGCCAGTTTCCACGTACAGGGCCTCGCGGTCGTTCCCGAGAAAACCGTACCGCCGGCCGGAGGCGGACAGGCGCTGCCCGACGACGTGGTGCTCACCTTCACCGAGGGCCGGTTCGTGACCGGCGACGGCGGGGACAAGGACCTGCTCGTCCGCCGCAGCACGGACGGCGGGCGCACCTGGTCGGCCAGTGCGCCCGTGGTGCCGGCCGAAGCGGGCCAGAGCTGGGGGAGCGCGACACCGGTCGTGGACGAGCAGACGGGACGCGTCTTCCTCTTCTACAAGGGCTCGGCCGACGCGGACGGCGTGGGGTCCGTCTTCGTCAGGCGGAGCGACGACGCCGGGGCCACCTGGTCGGCCCCCGAGGACCTGACGTCGTTGTTCGCCGCCAACCCGTACGGATGGACACGCAACAGCCCGACCCCGGGCCACGGAATACAACTGCGCACCGGCCGGCTGCTGATGCCCGTCACCCACCGGGCCCCCACGACCGCCGCGGACGCCAACTACGGCGTCGACATGCTGTACAGCGACGACCACGGCGCCACCTGGCGGCGAAGCGCCCCCGTCCCGGTGGACACCGCCTACCCGATCAACGAGAGCCGCGTGTACGAGCGCGACGACGGGTCGGTCGTCGTGGGCGGCCGGTGGGGCTCCGGCGGTACCCGCTACCGCATCACCGCGACCAGCACCGACGGCGGAAAGAGCTGGTCGGCGCCGGTGATCGACGGCGCGGTCGCACCGTTCAACTCGGTGGACGCCGGCCTGCTCCGGTACAGCGGCGGCTCGGTCGACCGGCTGCTGTTCAGCCGGCCGGACTCGTCCGCCCGGGAGAACATGACCGTCTCGATCTCCTACGACGAGGGAGCGAGCTACCGCTACAGCCGCGTCGTCGACACCGGCCCGTCCTACTACTCCGACCTCGCCCGGCTGTCCGACGGCACGATCCTGCTGGTCTACGGCAAGGACGGCGGGGACCCCAGTTTCCCCGAGCGCATCGCGATGGCCCGGTTCGACCTCGCATGGCTGACCCAGGGGCGGGACAGCCTCGCCACCGGCCCCGGGCTCACCCGGTACGACTACGAACTGGCCACCCCGGAGGCGCGCACCGACACCGGCGGGTCACCGTCGATCGTGTCCGACCCCAACGCCCTGGGCGGCAGGAGAATCGGCTACACGGCCCCCGGCGGTGCGGGCGACTACGTACAAGTTCCCTTCGACGTCGCCGCGGCGGGCACCTACGAGGTGGCCGTACGGGTTCACCGGCACCGCTACCGGGGCCTGCTGCGGGTCGGTGTCGACGACAGAGCACTGACCCAGGGCCTGATCGACCCGACGGTCCTGAACGACCTCGCGGCTCTCGACGACCCCGCGGTGCCGGTGGGCGAGGGCTACCAGGTCTACCGCCTCGGGACCGTCACCCTGGACGCCGGACGGCACACGATCCGGTTCACCCTGGCCGCCCCCGGTTACGGCGGCGACAAGGGCATCGGAGTCGATCAACTGACCCTGACCGCGGGCGGATCCGCCCCGGATGTGCCGGACGCGGTCGCGGACAACGACCTCGCCCCCGGATTCGAGACCGTCTCGGGCGCCTGGACCAGGGTGGCAGGGACCGCCGGGAACTACGGGCAGAGCTGTCACCGGCATGCCGCGAGCACGAGCGGCGCCCAGGCGCGCTTCCGGCCGGACGTACCCATGAGCGGCGTCTACTCGGTCTCCACCTGGTATCCGGCGGACAAGACCCTGACCTCCCGCGCGTCGTACGTGATCGAGCACGCCGAGGGCCGGACGACCCTCAACGTGGACCAGAGTTCCGGCGGGGGCACCTGGGTGCCCCTCGGCGACTTCACGTTCTCCGCCGGCGGCGGGGGTGCGGTCGAGATCTCGGCCGGCGCCGGGCAGGAGATCGCCGCCGACGCGGTCCGCCTCTCCTACCGGGGCGCCGTGGTGGACAACGACTCGGCCGGCTACGAAGCCGTCGCGGGCGACTGGAACAAGGCGACCGGCGTCACCGGCTACTACGGGGACAACTACCGCACCCATCCGGCGGGCACCGGCGACGCGGTGGTCCGCTGGCGCTCGGACGTGCCGGTCGGCGGAGCCTACGAGGTGGCCGTCTGGTACACGGCGGCGAGCAACCGGGCGTCCGACGCCCCCTACACCGTCCACCACGCGGGAGGGTCCACCGTCGTCCGTGTCGACCAGCGCGCACACGGGAGCCAGTGGGTCTCGTTGGGCGACTTCTGGTTCACCGCAGGTCAGCCCGCCACCGTCGAACTGTCCGACGCGGCCGACGGATACGTCATCGCCGACGCCGTGCGCCTCGTCCGCCGGTAGCGCGACGTCGTCCCCGGACGGGACGCGGGCGGCTCCGGGACGTCACACCACCACCTCGGTGCCCCGGGCCGCCCGGTCCCGGTGGATGGGCGTGCCGGAGCCGGTGAGCGGGGCGCCGGTGCCGTCGTGCCGGGTCGCGACGATCTCCGCCGCGATGGACAGGGCGGTCTCCTCGGGCGTCCGGGCGCCGAGGTCGAGGCCGATCGGCGACCGCAGCCGGGCCAACTCGGCCTCGGTCAGGCCCGCTTCGCGCAGTCGCCGGAGGCGGTCGGCGTGGGTGCGGCGCGAGCCCAGGGCGCCGACGTACGCCACCGGCCTGCGCAGGGCCTCCACCAGCAGCGGTACGTCGAACTTGGCGTCGTGGGTGAGCACGCACAGCACCGTGCGCGTGTCGGTCGGGGTGCGCCGCAGATAACGGTGCGGCCAGTCGACCACGACGTCGTCGGCATCGGGGAAGCGGGCCCGCGTGGTGAACACGGGACGGGCGTCGCAGACGGTGACGTGGTGGCCGAGGAACTTGCCGATGCGCACCAGTGCGGCGGCGTAGTCGATCGCACCGAAGACGATCATGCGGGGCGGGGGAGTGCTCACCTCGACGAGCAGGGTGAGGCCGCCGGGGCACTGCGTCCCGTCCTCCGACAGGTCGAGGGTGTCCGTACGGCCGATGTCCAGCAGGGCGCGCGCCTCGGCCGCCGCGGTCCGGTCCAGCCGCGGGTGCCCGCCGAGCCCGCCGTCGTGGGAGCCGTCGGCGCGCACGAGCAGCGCGGTGCCGAGGAGTTCGTCCGGACCGCGGACCACCCGGGCGACGGCGGCCGGCTCACCACGGACGGCGGCGGCCAGCGCGGAGCGGACCACCTCTCTCAGGGATCCTCGCGCGCGGACCGGTGTGACCAGGATGTCGATGACCCCGCCGCAGGTCAGGCCGACGGCGAAGGCGTCCTCGTCGCTGTAGCCGAAGCGCTGGAGGACGGTCTGCCCGTCCTCCAGCACCTGTCGGCACAGTTCGTAGACGGCGCCTTCCACGCAGCCGCCGGAGACCGAGCCGACCGCCGTGCCGTCGTCCGCGACGGCCAGGGCGGCGCCGGGCGGGCGCGGGGCGCTGCCGCTCGTGGCCACGACCGTGGCCACGGCGAAGTCCCGGCCCTCCTCGACCCAGCGGTCGAGATCCCCGGCCAGGTCAAGCATCCGGCGCTTCGCCGGTCAGGATCCGGTCGGGCCGGATCGGCAGGTCGCGGTGGCGGACTCCGGTGGCGTGCCAGACCGCGTTGGCGACGGCCGCCGCCGCACCCACGTTCCCGACCTCGCCGATGCCCTTGATGCCGACCGGGTCGTCGGGGTCCGGGTCGTCCACCCAGTACGCCTCGATGTGCGGCACGTCGGCGTGCGCGGCGATGTGGTAGCCCGCGAGGTCGGCGCCGACGAGACCGCCGGTGGCCCGGTCCAGGGTCGCCTCCTCGTGCAGGGCCATGGAGATGCCCCAGATCATTCCGCCGACGAACTGGCTCCGGGCGGTCAGCGGGTTGACGATCCGGCCGGCCGCGAAGACGCCGAGCATGCGGCGTACCCGTACCTCGCCGCTCGCGGGATCCACGGCGACCTCGGCGAACTGGGCTCCGAAGGTGTGCCGTTCGCGCGGTGCCCGCTGGGCGAGACCGGCGACCGCCGCGGTGGTGTCGGCCCGTGCGGTGACGCCCTCCGGCGGGACGGGCACGCCGGGGACGAGCCGTTCCCGCAGCTCGTCGGCCGCCGTCCGGATCGCCCAGGCCCAGGACCGGGTGCCCATGGAGCCGCCGGCGAGGACGGCCGGTCCGAAACCGCTGTCCCCGACGTGCACCCGGACTCGGTCCGGGGCCACCGCCAGGGCGTCCGCGGCGATCAGGGTGAGCGCGGTCCGGGCTCCGGTGCCGATGTCGGCGGCGGCGATCCGTACGCTGAAGGTGCCGTCGGCCTCGGCGGTCACGGAGGCCGTGGAGGGCGCGGCCCCCACGTGGTAGGTGGCCGCGGCCGTGCCGGTCCCGAGCAGCCAGCGTCCGTCCCGGCGGACACCGGGCCGCGGGTCCCGGTCGGCCCAGCCGAACCTGCGGGCGCCGTCGCGGAAACAGGCGATCACATTGCGGCTGCTGAACGGGTTACCGGACACCGGACCCCGTTCGGGCTCATTGCGTATGCGCAACTCGATCGGGTCGATCCCGCACCGCACGGCCAGTTCGTCGATCGCCGACTCAAGGGCGAACGAGCCCGGGGCCTCACCCGGCGCGCGCACGTACGACGGGGTCGGTACGTCGAGACGTACGACCTCGTTGGCCGTGTGGTGGGCGGGGGCGTCGTACATCACCCGGGACACCGAGGTGGCCGGCTCGACGAACACCCGCACGGTCGAGGTCATGTTCAGCGAGCGGTGCTCCAGCGCGCGCAGCCGGCCGTCCCGGTCGGCGCCGAGCCGGACGCGCTGGGTGGTGGCGCTGCGGTAGCCGACCAGCGAGAACATCTGACGGCGGGTCAGGACCACCCGTACCGGGCGGCGCAGCAGGGTCGCGGCCATCACGGCGGCCACCTGCTGGACGCGGACATCCCCCTTGCTGCCGAAGGCGCCGCCGACGTGTTCGGCCCTGACCTGGACCGCCGCCGGGTCGAGCCGGAACAGCTTGGCGAGGTGATCCGCGATCCAGGAGCTGCCCTGGTTGGAGTCGAAGACCTCCAGGCGGTCGCCGTCCCAGCGGGCCGTCGCCGCATGGGGCTCCATCGGATGGTGGTGCTCCTGCGGGGTGGTGTACTCGGCGTCCAGGACGACGGCGGACGCGGCGAGTTCGGCCTCCAGGTCGCCCTTCTCGGTGACTCCGGGCCCACCCCAACTCGGCGCCGGGTACGCGTCCGGGCGTTCGGCGGAGAACGCGATGTCGAAGGGTTCCGCCTCGTAGTGCACCACGAGCGCCTCGGCGGCCTCCCTGGCCTGCTCGGAGGTCTCGGCGACGACCAGCGCCACGGGCCAGCCCGCGTACGGCACCTGGTCGGTCTGGAAGAGGGCGACGATCGGGTCCGGCTTCGTGCCCAGTACCGGCAGGACCCAGTCGGCGTCGACCGGCAGGGCGTGCCCGTGGTGCAGGACGTCCAGCACGCCCGGCATGTCACGGACGGGACCGGCCTCCACCGAGCGGACGCGGCCGCGGGCGACGGTGGACAGCACCAGCCAGCCGTGGGCGAGTTCGGCGAAGGGGACCTCTCCCGCGTAGCGCGCGGCGCCGGTGACCTTGTCCCGGCCCTCCACGCGGACGTGCGCGGTGCCGACGGACCGGGCGGCCGGTGCCGCGGTGGTCGTGGTCATCGGGCGGCCTCCTCGGCGAGTTCGGTCAGCACGGCCACCGCGAGGTTGCGCATCAGCGTCACCTTGTATCCGTTGTGCGCGAGCGGCTGTGCGGCGGCCAGTTCCGCGGCCGCGGCCGCGGCGAAGGTCTCGGCGTCCGCAGGGGCACCGGTCAGTACGCGTTCGGCGGCGCGGGCCCGCCACGGCCGGGACGCGACCGCCCCGAAGGCGAGCCGCGCCTCGCGCACGACGCCGTCGCGGACGTCGAGCGCGGCGGCGACCGAGCCGATGGCGAAGGCGTAGGAGGCGCGCTCGCGCACCTTGCGGTAGCGGGAGCCGGCGGCCGCGGGTAGCGCGGGCAGCGTCACCCCCGTGATGAGCGCCCCCGGCGGCAGCGCGGTCTCCTGGTGCGGGGTGTCACCCACCGGGAGGTAGAACTCGGTGAGCGGCAACTCGCCCGGCCCGTCGGCCGTTCGGTACGCGACGACGGCGTCGAAGGCCAGCAGCGCCACGCCCATGTCCGAGGGATGGACGGCCACACAGTGCTCGGAGGCGCCGAGGATCGCGTGATTGCGGTGCTCGCCCGCCACCGCGGGGCAACCGCTGCCGGGGTCGCGCTTGTTGCACGGCTTGGTGACGTCGGCGAAGTAGCCGCAGCGGGTGCGCTGGAGCAGATTGCCGCCGACGGTGGCCATGTTGCGCAGTTGCCCGGAGGCCCCGGCCAGCACCGCCTGGGTCAGCGCCGGGTAGCGGCTGCGTATGTCGGGGTGTGCGGCGAGGTCGCTGTTGGTGACGGTGGCCCCGATGCGCAGGCCGCCGTCCGCGGTCGGCTCGATCCGGTCGAGGGGGAGTTCGCGCACGTCGACGAGCCGGGCCGGGCGTTCGACGCCGGTCCGCATCAGATCGACGAGGTTGGTGCCCCCGGCGAGGAAGCGTGCCTGTGGGTCGGCGTCGAGCAGGGCGAGCGCGCCGGAGACGTCGTGTGCGCGCCGGTATTCGAACTCCTTCATGCCGTGGCCTCCGCACCCTCACCCGCGGCGGCGCGGGCGACCGCGTCGACGATCGCCACGTAGGCTCCGCAGCGGCACAGGTTGCCGCTCATGCGCTCCCGTATCTCGGCCTCGGTCAGGGGTGGCGGCCCCGCTTCGGGCCGGACGTCGTCGGTGGCGGCGCTCGGCCAGCCGGCCGCGTGTTCCTCGATCACCGCGACGGCCGAGCAGATCTGCCCGGGTGTGCAGTAGCCGCACTGGTAGCCGTCGAGGTCGAGGAACGCCTGCTGGACCGGGTGCAGCCGGTCGCCGTCCGCCAGACCCTCGACGGTGGTGATCTCCCGGCCCTCGGCCGCCACCGCGAACTGAAGACAGGAGACGGTTCTGCGCCCGTCGACCAGCAGGGTGCACGCGCCGCACTGTCCTTGGTCGCAGCCCTTCTTGGTGCCGGTCAGACCGAGCCGCTCGCGCAGGGCGTCGAGCAGTGTGGTGCGGTGGTCGACGGACAGCGTGTGCTTCTCACCGTTGATGTGCAATGTGATCGTGCTGGTCGTCGACAGAGCCATGATCAGCCTTCTTCCACACGTCCTGGAGGTTTCACCTCGGCCGGTCGCGCATGTCGGCGGCGATCCGCCCGGTCATGTCTGCCGCTAGGGTGGAACCAAACGGACAGCAGTCCATTACTCCGGAAAACGTAACGGACAGTTGTCCACTTGACAAGGGGGGTCTGGCATGAGCGGCGGAAACAGGCCAATGGAGCCGAGCAGCCACACCCCCCGGCGCTCGGACGCCCAGCGCAACCGCGAGCGCATCCTGGAGGTGGCGCTGACCGAGCTGATGCGCTCCCACGACGTCCCGTTGAGTGTGATCGCCAAGAAGGCGGGGGTCGGGCAGGCCACCTTTTACCGTAACTTCGCCACGCGCGAGACGCTGGTCCTGGAGGTGTACCGGCGCGAACTGCGCCAGCTCACCGACAGCGCGGCCGAACTGCTGAAGACGCGGGAGCCCGACCGGGCCCTGCGCGCGTGGATGGACCGGCTGGCCCAGTACGCGATGGCCAAGACCGGACTGGCCGGCGCGCTGAGCCAGGCCACCAGCGCCACCGGCGGGCCGACGAAAGCGGGCCACCCGCTGCTGCTCGCCGCGATCGGACTCCTGCTGGACGCCAACCACGAAGCCGGGACCATCCGCCCCGGGCTGACCGCCGACGACTTCGCCCTCGCCATCGCGGGCGTCTTCCAGATCGACCCGAACGGCGACTGGCAGACCCGCTCGACCCGGCTCCTGGACCTGGTGATGGACGGCCTGCGCGCGGGGGCGCCCGCCGGCCGGGCCGGCGGCGGCGCCGCACGGGACGAAGGCCCCGCGGCGCACCCCCGCAGCAGTCCGGACCCATAGGTCCGGGTTATGCACCCATCGGGATCAGCCCCCTACCGGATGCCCGGGACCAGGCGCAGGGTGGACCCATGTCCGGCTCGACGAACACCCAGGGGACACCCGATCCCGCGACGATCCGCAAGGTGGTCAAACCCACCCCGGCGGAGCTGATGGAGGACACCGGTACGGGCCTGGACTACGGAACCCGACCGGACCGCATGCCGGGCTTCCTCACCCCGAACGACCGCTTCTTCATCCGCAGCCACGCGCCCACCCCACGCCTGGACCCGCGGACGTGGACCCTGCGGATCGAGGGCACCGGGGCGCGTGAACCGGTCGCCTACACCTACGACGACCTGTGGAACCGGTTTCCGCTGGTGTCCGTGGTGCGCACCATCGAGTGCGCCGGCAACCGCCGGGTGCTGTTCGGCGAGGAGGTCGGGCGCCGGTTCGTCGGCACCCCGTGGGGACGCGGTGCGATCGGCACCGCCGAGTGGACCGGCGTCCGGCTGCGCGACCTGCTCGAACCGGCCGGGATCACTCCCGGCGCGCGCGAGGTCATGCCGGAAGGGCTCGACGAGATCCGGGCCCGCCGTCCGTTGCCGCTGGCCAAGGCGCGGGCCGAGGACACCCTGGTCGCGCTGGCCATGAACGGGGAGGTGCTCCCGCCCGACCACGGATTCCCGGCCCGCCTCGTGGTGTCCGGCTGGCTGGGCGCGGCCGGCATCAAGTGGCTGGGCCGTATCGAGGTCTCGGAGGAGACCCTGTACGTGCCCTGGAACACCGAGGACTACGTACTGATCGGAGGGGACGTCCCGGCGTCCGGGCCCGCGCTCGGCCCGGCGATCACCGGGCTCACCGTGACGAGCCTGGTGGAACTGCCCTGGCCGGCACGGCTGCGGCCGCGCCCGCAGACGATCCGGGGACGGGCGTTCGCGGGGGAGAACCGGGTCGTCGGGGTCCAGTACCGGATCGACGACGGGCCCTGGCAGGAAGCTCTGATCACCACACCGGCGACGCCGGGCGTGTGGGTGCGCTGGCAGTTCGGCTGGACTCCGGCGCCCGGCGTGCACACCGTCCGCGTACGGGCCACCGACGACCGGGGCAGCACACAACCGGAGTCCAGCCCGTGGAACGAACTGGGCTATCTCCACCAGTCGGTGCTCGCACACCCGGTACACGTCGCACCCACGGCGGACGGTGGGGGCCGGGACGGCACGGCACACCGCCGGACCCGGCGCGGTGCCGGATCCACCCCGGACGGCGCGGCCGTGCCGGGCAGCTCCCCGGCCGTCGTGGACCGGTGACACCGGCGCCCGGAGACTGTGTCGCGGCGCGGAGCGCGCACGGCCCCGGGCCCGTCCGCGGCCGGCGGGCCGAAGTCGTCGGCGGGCGGGCGCCGTTCCCCCGGCTGCCGGGGTGTCCGACCAGCGGACCGCCCTGGCGTCCCGGTGCGGCCGGAGCAAGGATGGGACCGCCATCAGGAGCGAACGTCCGAATCTGGAGCACAGCGCATGAGTACAGTCGCCGTCACGGGGGCCACCGGCAAGACCGGCCGGGTCGTGGTCGCGGAGCTGGTCGAGCAGGGGTACAAGGTGCTTGCCGTGGACGTCGCGGTGGGGCCGGCCGAACGGGCGTGGGCGAGCGGACTGGGCGTGTCGCTGATGTGCGCCGACCTCACGGACTACGGCCAGGCCGTGGACGCTCTGAGCACGGTGGGAAGCGTCGTCCACCTGGCCAACATCCCGGCCCCCGGCCTCTACCCGGCCCCGCACACCCTCACCACGAACACGGCGATGAATGACAACGTTTTCCTCGCCGCCGCGCACCACAAGCTGGACCGCGTCGTCTGGGCGTCCAGCGAGACCACCCTCGGCCTGCCCTTCGACGTTCCGCCGCACTACGCCCCGGTGGACGAGGGCCACTATCCCCACCCCACCTCCACCTACGCCCTGTCCAAGGTCCTGGGCGAGACCGCGGCCGAGCAGATCGCCGGCTGGTCGGGCATTCCCTTCGTGGCCCTGCGCCTGTCCAACGTCCATCTCGTCGAGGACTACGCGCTGGTGCCCGGATACTGGTCCGACCCGCACGCGCGCAAGTGGAACCTGTGGGGTTACGTGGACGCGCGCGACGTGGCGCAGGCGTGCCGACTCGGCTTGACCGCGCCCGTCACGGGTGCGTCCAGCTACGTCGTCGCCGCCGCCGACACGATCATGGACCGTCCCTCCGCGGACCTTCTCGCCGAGGTCTTCCCCGGGGTGGAACTGACCCGGGAGATCGGCACGTACGAGACGCTGCTCAGTGTGGCGCGGGCCCGTGAGGTCCTCGGGTACGAGCCGCGGCACTCGTGGCGGGACCACGTGAAGGGCTGAGGCGGTCCGGGACGGCGAGGGCTCCCGGCCGCGGGGGCTCCCGGCGGGGGCGGAGCGGGCCGATGCCGGCAGCACGGCCCGTCCCACCTGCCGGCCGTCCTGGCTCAGCAGGTGCTCGGCGCGGCCTTGCCGGCGAACCGGTCCGCGAGCCACGGGACGCCCTCGGCGCTCGTGCCCGTCCTGGCGGCGACATGGGTGGGGATGTGGTTGATGGTGAACTCCACGGTCACACCCAGCCGGCACCAGTCGGCGGCCAGCCTCTCGCCGGCCCGGTGTGGGACGACGTCGTCCAGGACACTGTGCGAGAGCAGGACGGGTAGGCCGGGCCCGCGCTCGCCGAGCCGCTGCCGCGCCACGATCCTGTCCCACGGGGCGTGCCGGAGACGATCCGTCAGCGGCTGTCCGTCCACCGTGAGGGTGCGGGATCGACAGCCGGCTTACGAGCAGCCGCCGGGACCGGGACCAGGACACGACAGGCCCATCAGGAACGGGTAGGCGCCGACGGCCTGGGCCGTGCACCGGTTGTCCCGCAGGTCACGGGTCACCTGCCGGCCCCGGGAGTTCAGGTACGGGTCGATGTCGACGCCGTACGCGGCGCCGAGCCCGGCGAGGGCATAGGGGAGGAGCGCCGCATACGCGGAGCCGTCGAGGCTGTCGGCCACCGTGTCCAGGTCCGCGGGGGCGCGCCGACGACGGCGCCCCTGACGTTCAGCTCCGGCGCGTAGGTGCGGGCGAGTTCGGCCGCGGAGGCCGCCGCCGCGCCGCCCTGGGAGTAGCCGTAGAGAGCCACCGGTCCGGAGTCGGGGAGGTGTGCCGCGGTCAGACGCCGGGCCGCCCGGACGGAGTCCAGGACCGCGCGGCCCTGCGCCTCGCGGTCCAGGCAGGTGTGGACTCCGGGTGTGCCCAGGCCCTGATGGGGCGGCCTTGTCCTCACTCCGCCCGCCCGGCGGATGACGCTCCCGCGCGGCATCCGGCCGAGGCCCGGTGTCGGTGCCGGGTGCGAGACTGCCCGCCATGGTTGAACCGGACCCGAAAGCGGACCTTCACCGCTATCTGCAGGACGCCCGCGAGGCCCTGCTGTGGAAGCTGGACGGACTGTCCGAATACGACGTCCGCCGCCCGCTCACACCCACCGGCACCAATCTGCTGGGGCTGGTCAAACATGTCGCCGGGGTGGAACTGGGGTACTTGGGCGACGCGTTCGGACGGCCGTACTTCGACGGGGAGCCGCCGCCCTGGTGGTACACGCAGGACGCCGAGACCAACGCCGACATGTGGGCCACCGCCGCAGAGTCGCGGGAACAGATCGTGGAGCTGTACCGGCGGGCCTGGCGACACTCCGACCGCACGATCGAGGCGCTGGCACTGGACGCGACGGGCCGCGTTCCCTGGTGGCCCGAGGAGCGGCGCGAAGTGACGCTGCACCACGTCGTCGTACGGGTGATCGCCGAGACCCACCGGCACGCCGGCCACGCGGACATCGTGCGTGAGCTGATCGACGGGGCGGTCGGTGAGCTGAAGGGCAAGGACGGCACACCGTCCGGTGGGCGGGCCTGGTGGGAGAGCTACCGGCACCGGCTGGAGCAGGTGGCACGGCAGGTGGGCGACGGCTGACGGCGCCCGCCGCCGCGACACTCGCGCGTCCGCCGGGGCGACACTCGCGCGTCCGCCGGGGCGGCGCCCGGCCGACCGGCCCGGCGCGCCCGGCCGTTCAGCCGCGGCGGACCCGTCCGGCTCGCTTCAATACGTGATGGTGATCGGGCGGCCCGCCGCGTCGCGTTCCGGCGGGTCGGGGAGGCGGACGGAACGGGCGGTGGCGACACGGTGGGCGGACCACGCCGCCGCGGCGGCGTCGAGGACGTCGTCCGCCGGTACGGTGTCCGCCGCGCCGAGCGCGTCGGGCAGCGACATGCCCTGCCGGGCGAGGAGCGCGCGGCGCAGCACCTGGCCGCCCCAGCTCCGTTTGCCGTGGGCGAGGGGCGTGCCGGCCATCGCGCGGAACGCGACCTCGGGGTGGACCTCGTGGATCCGTTCCGGGTCGAGGGTCCAGCACTCGCGTGCGTCCAGGACCTTGGCGCGCAGGGCGAACGCCTGGCGGCTCAGTCCGTTCCCGGTGAGGTCGCGGCAGAGGGAGTTCGCCGCCGGGTGGTCCGGCACCTCCCAGACCGGCCGGGGCGGGGCCATGAAGACGCTGCTGTGCCGGGCGCCGAGGAACGCCTTCGCGGCGCGGTCGGCCGCGCGCCAGCCGGACTCCGGCAGGCCGAGCGGGATGTCGACGCCGACGGCGGTCGCTTCGGGGCAGCGGAGAAGCAGGTCGGCGAGGCGGGCGGCGACCAGGCTCCCGGCGTACCCGCCGTCGGTCAGCCGGATCCCGACCCACCCCTGCCGCCCACAGGCGTCGACACCGACCACATCCATGAAAGCCACCTTCGGCACGAGCGCACCCCGTCGTCCGCGACGTTAACAGGGGCGCCGGATATCGACAGTTTCGTTCTGTAAAGTCCCTGTGCTATTGCGGGCGGGCGGTCCTCCCCGCTCCTGGCCGGAGGGCCCGTGCCCCTCCGGTTTGACGGTTCTTGACGGCTTGTTTGCAAAGTTTGCTCGTATAATTGCTTGAGGCATACAAATGCGCAGGAGGGGCAGCGGGGATGAACCAACGGACCACGGCCGGGGATCCGGTACACCCGGCGAGGGACCCGACCACCCGCTGACCGTCGCCGACGCCCAAGCGGCCTCGGCCGCAACGGCCATGACGGCCCCGCTCCCGTACGTCAGCGAGGGCGGACGGGCCGTGTACGGGAACCACCGGCGTCCGCGGGACGCCACAACGAGGCGAACGGGGCGCACCCCGCCCGATGCCCGTCCCAGGGACCGGAGTTTTTCCACTCGACCTGCTGCCGGCGCGCCTCGACGACGAACTTCTGGAACGACACAACGCGCGGCACGGCCCCCGAGGCGGTCAGGGATGCCGGCGGACCAGGGAGAAACAGCACGATGAGCCATGCCGCGTCGCCGCCCCGAGTGGGGACCGCGCCCAGAACCTCACCCGGCGGACTCAGCCACCGGCAGATCCTGACCATATTGAGCGGCCTGATGCTGGGCATGTTCCTGGCCGCGCTCGACCAGACCATCGTCAGCACGTCGATCCGGACCATCGCGGACGACCTGCACGGCCTGAGCCAGCAGGCATGGGCGACCACCGCCTACCTGATCACCTCGACGATCGCGACGCCGCTCTACGGCAAGCTGTCCGACCTGCACGGCCGCAAGCCCTACTACCTCGCCGCGATCACCCTCTTCGTCATCGGCTCGGCGGCCTGCTCCTTCACCACCTCGATGACGGAACTGGCCTGGTTCCGGGCCTTCCAGGGGCTGGGCGCGGGCGGCCTGATGTCCCTGGCGCTTGCCATCATCGGCGATGTCGTGCCGCCGCGTGAGCGGGCCCGCTACCAGGGCTACATGCTCGCGACCTTCGGCGCCTCCAGCGTGCTCGGCCCGCTCATCGGCGGCTTCCTCGCCGGCCGGGGCAGCATCCTCGGCATCACCGGATGGCGCTGGGTCTTCCTGGTCAACGTCCCCATCGGCATCGTCGCGCTGTTCGTCGTCGCCCGGGTGCTGAACATCCCGCACACCCGCCGCAACCACCGCATCGACTGGTGGGGAGCCCTCACCATCGCGATCGGCGTGGTGCCGCTGCTGCTCGTCGCCGAACAGGGCCAGGGCTGGGGCTGGACGTCGCGGAACTCCCTCGTCTGCTACGCGATCAGCGCGGTCGGCATCATCGCCTGGATCCTCGTCGAACTGAGGATGGGCGACGAAGCACTGATCCCCATGCGGCTGTTCCGCAACGGGATCTTCAGCCTGACCAGCATGGCCGGCGTCGTCATCGGCATGGGCATGTTCGGCGGGATGCTGCTGATCCCGCAGTACCTGCAGATCGTGAAGGGCGCCAGCGCCACGAAGTCCGGCCTGGAGATGCTGCCGCTCGTGGGCGGCATGATCGTCGCCTCGGTGATCTGCGGCCAGGTGACGTCCCGGACCGGCCGCTACAAGATCCTCCCGATCATCGGCAGCGCCCTCATGGTCGCCGCCATGCTGCTCTTCTACTACCGGGTGCAGTGGGACACGCCGCTGTGGCAGACCATGCTGTGCATGGGGGTCTTCGGCCTGGGCCTGGGCAGTTCGCTGCAACCGCTCGTCCTCGCGGTGCAGAACGCGGTACCGCCACGGGACATGGGCGTGGCGACCTCCTCGTCCACCTTCTTCCGCCAGATGGGCGGCACGGCCGGTACGGCGGTCTTCCTCTCGGTGCTGTTCTCCACCGTCACCGGGAACATCTCCTCGGCGTTCAGGTCCGCCGCGTCCACCCCCCAGTTCCAGGCGGCACTGAACGACCCGGCGGTGCTCTCCGACCCGGCGAACAAGCCCGTACTGGACATGCTCGACCACCCGGGCGGCTCGCCCGGCTCCGACGTGCTCTCCGACTCCTCCTTCATCCAGTCCCTGGACCCGCGCCTGGCCCAGCCCTTCAAGGAGGGCTTCGCGGACTCGATGCACACGGTCTTCCTGCTCGCCGCGCTGGTGGTGGCCCTCGGTTTCCTGATCATCCTGTTCATCAAGGAGACTCCGCTGCGCCAGGTCTCCGGCATAGAGGCACAGGCCGCCGCGGACGCCGCCGGCGCCACACCGGCGGCCGTGTCCGAACCGGCCGACCGGGCCGTCGACGCCCCCGCGCCGCAGCCGGCGGCCGGGTTCGCGGCGGCGGGTGGCACGGGCGTCCCCACCGGCGGCGACGTCATCCGCGGCCGGGTGCACACGGCTGACGGCACGGGGGTGACGAACGCCATGCTCACCCTGATCTCCCTCGGCGGGCAGCAACTGGGCCGGACGGCCGCCGGACCCGACGGCAGCTACACCCTGGCGTCGCCGGGCTCCGGTTCCTACGTCCTGATCGCCGCCGCCGACGGACACCGGCCCCGGGCGACCACCATCGTGGTCGGTGCGGAACCGCTGTCCTACGACGTGCTGCTGACCGGCGGCGGTGGCCTCGCGGGAACGGTCACGGGAGGGCTGGGCGCCCAGCCCGTCGAGGGCGCGATGGTCGTGGTGACCGACCTCCGGGGCGAGGTCGTCGCCACCGGGAGGACCGGGAAGGCCGGTGACTTCTCCTTCGCGGATCTCACCGCCGGCGACTTCACCGTCGCCGTCAACGCCGCCGGCCAGCGTCCCGCCGCCCAGCTCGTCCGGGTCGGCGAGACGGGCACCGCCCGGCTGGAGATCGCCTTGCGGACCGGAGCGCGCGTCGGGGGGACGATCCGGACGGGCGCCGGTCGGCGGCCGCTGGCGGACGCCCGGGTGACCCTCCTCGACGCGGCGGGCAACGTGGTCGGCGCCGCCGTCACAGGGGCCGACGGCGCCTACGCCTTCACCGACCTGGACGCGGGCGAGTACGCGGTCGTCGCGAGCGGCTACCCGCCGGTGGCCGCCGCCGTCACCATCGGTACGGGCGGGGCCGGGGACGTCGACGTGGAACTGAGCCATCCCGAGGGCTGAGGTCACACGGCGGACGCCGGGGCACGGCCGACCCGCCCGACGGCCGCGGCCGTTCCGTCACGTCGGGCACGCCCGGCGCGGCCTCCCCGGCCTTCCCACCGTCCTGCCGGTGACGTGCTCGTCCAGTCGACCCAGCACGACGGCGCGGGGTGCGGCGCGGGCCGCTCGCCCGCCGCGGAAAGATCCCGGGCCGCCTTTGCGGCCCTGACCCGGAGGTGCGTTCAGGGGCCGCCGCGCCCGCAGGCCGGTCGGGTGGTCACGACGAGGGGCGGGGATCGGCGTCGTGCCGCAGCGGTGGGACGGCGGGCACTTCGGTGGCGCCTTCGATGTCGGCCCGGGTCATGCGGAACTCCTCCGGGTACGCCCGCCTGCTGCTGCGGCGGGCCGGTTCCGTGGTGCGCCAGGTGTAGAGGCAGTCCTGGCACTGGTGGACGTCCCACACTCCGGGGACGGGGGAGGTGGCGAGTCGTTCGGTGCGGGTCGCGGCGCAGCGCGGGCAGGTCGTGGTCACGGCGGGGCCTCCAGGGCGGGGCGGGCGGGTCAGCGGGCGGCGCGCAGCGCGTGCAGCTTCGCCGCCCAGTGGGGGGTTTCGGGCAGGTCGGAGACCGGTTGGGAGTAGTGGCCGCGGAGGTCGGGCGCCGCCGGGGTGGTCGCGTCGATGAGGACCCGGTGGGTGATGCCGGGCGGCTGGGCGCCGGGGTCGAGACCCATGATCGGGAAGTTGGGCAGGACGACCAGGTCGCACGCGGGGTTGACCTTGGTGGACAGCGCCCACATCACCTGGGGAAGATCGAAGGGGTCGACGTCCTCGTCGACAACGATGACGATCTTGCAGTAGCCCAGGCCGTGCGGGGTGGACATGGCCCTGGTGCCGAGCGCCTTGGCGAAGCCGCCGTAGCGCTTCTCGGTGGAGATGACGACGAGCATGCCGTGGGTGTGAGTGGCGTTGACGGCCTGGACCTCGGGGAACTCCGCCTTGAGTTGCTGGTAGAGCGGCACGCAGGTGTTCGCGGCGGTCAGGAAGTCGACCTCGGTCCAGGGCATGCCGAGGTAGAGCGTCTCGAAGATCGGGCTGCGGCGGTGGGAGATCCTGTCGATACGTATCACGGGCATGCTGCGGCCACCGGAGTAGTGGCCGGTGAACTCGCCGAACGGGCCCTCCAGCTCGCGGGCACGGGCCAGGACGACGCCTTCGAGGACCATTTCGCTGCCCCAGGGGACGTCAAGCCCGGTGAGCGGGGCACGGGCGATGGGGGCCGGGGCCCCGCGCAGCGCGCCGGCCAGGTGGTACTCGGACTGGTCGTAGCCGAGCGGGGTGGAGGCCACGACGGAGATGACGGGTTCGTTGCCGAGCGCGATGGCGATCGGCAGGTCCGCACCGCGTTCCTCGGCCTTGCGCAGGTGGATGGCGGCGTCGTGCATGGGGACCGGCTGGAGGCCGAGCCGGTCGCGGCCCTTGATCTGCATGCGGTAGATGCCGACGTTCTGCTTGCCGAAGTCGTCGGGATCGTCCGGGTCACGGGTGACGACGGCGGCCTTGTCCAGGTAGAAGCCGCCGTCGCCGTCGTTGAGACGGAACAGGGGCAGCGCCCTGAACAGGTCGACCGCGTCGCCCTCGGTGCTCTCCTCGGCCCACAGCGGATTCGCGCGGCGCTCCGGTTCGACCGGGAAGTCCTGCCAGCGGCGGCTGAACTCCGCCACCTGCTCCTTCGGGCCGGTGGTGGGCGGCAGACCCAGGGCGAGGGCATGGTTGGCCCAGGAGCCGTGCACGTTCAGGGCGATCCTGGCGTCGGTGAAGCCGGTGACGTTGTCGAAGTACAGGGCGGGGGCCGTGTCGCCCATGCGTGACGCGGCGTTGGCGGCGGCGCCGAGGTCCGGCTCGGCGGCCACCTCCTCGGTGATGTTCAGCAGTTGGCCGTGGCGTTCCAGCTCCGCCAGGAAGGAGCGCAGGTCGTCGTGGGGCATGGTCTTTCGTCCTCTCAGGCGGGTCGGCGGCCGGGCGTTCGGCGCGCTGGACCACCTCGGTGCCGCGGGCGTGGGCGATCCCGCTCCAGCGGCGGGCCCTCGGGGAGGGCAGGTCGAACTGGTCCAGAACGCGGGTGACGATGTGGTCGACGACGTCGTCGAGACCGGTGGGATGGTTGTAGAAGGCGGGCATCGGGGGCACCATGACCACGCCCATGCGGGACAGGGCCAGCATGTTCTCCAGGTGGACCGTGCCGAGCGGGGTCTCCCGCGGCACCAGGACGAGCTTCCGGCCTTCCTTGAGCACCACGTCCGCGGCCCGCCCCACCAGTCCCTCGGCGTAACCGGCCCGGATCCCGGCGAGGGTCTTCATGCTGCACGGGACGACGATCATCCCGTCGGTGCGGAAGGAGCCCGACGAGATCGCCGCGGCCTGGTCCGCCGCCCCGTAGGCGACATCGGCGAGTCCGGTCACGTCGCGGACCGTGTACGGGGTTTCCAGCTCGATCGTGGCGCGGGCCCACTTGCTCAGGACCAGGTGGGTCTCCACCGTGTCGAGGCCGCGCAGCGTCTCCAGCAGGCGCACCCCGAGGGGCGCGCCCGTCGCTCCGGTCATGCCGACGATCAGGCGCATGGTGACCTCGCCGCTCCCTTCGACGTTCGTACACATAACGTTAGTGTACGAACGATTCGTAAGCACACTAACATGCGGGCATGGAGATGGAGCAGTCGTCGTCCGTTGCCCCCGGTCAGGGTCCTGGCGCAACGCGCGTCCCCGAGATGCACAGCAGGACGTTCCACCTGATGAGGCGGGTGCTCCAGGAGCACGGCGCCCACTGGCAGGGCCGGCTGCCGCACCTGACCAAACCCCAGTACGCGGTGTTGCGGGCGGTCGGCGAGCAGCCCGGCATCGAGCAGTCAGCCGTGGCCGTCTCGGCCGGCATCGACAAGGCCACCCTCGCCGCCGTCCTGCTCCGCCTGGAGCAGCGTGGCCTGATCGTCCGCACCGTCGACCTCGCGGACCGGCGCCGCCGCCTGGTCCACCTCACCGACGAGGGCGACCGGGAGATCCGCCACACCTTCCCGGTGGCGGCCGAAGTGGACGCCGTCCTCCTGGACCGCCTCACCCCCAAGGAGCGCACGCAGCTCCAGCACCTCCTGACCAAGCTCACCGACACGCCCTGAGCGCCGGGTGCCCGGACGGGGCGGGCGCTCCCCCCGCGGACGGATCGAGGCCGACTGCGCGGCCGTCGGCCCTCGCGAAAGACGCCGAGCGGCCCTCGCGAAAGACGCCGAGCGGCCCTCGCGAAAGACGCCGAGCGGCCCGCGGGAAGCGGCGCGCGCCGCGGCCCGGCCGCCCGTGGAGCCTGAACCCGTCGTGGTCGGAACATGTGCTGCGGCCGACCGGGTTCTTGACGGCATATGACAGCTCGTTATGCGGTCATCCGCGCGGCGTGCCTGCTACCTATGCTGCCCATGAAGCAAAAGCAATGCCCCCCCGACAGTGACGGGCCGCGGATCAGTGAGCCCTGAGGAACCGTTCGGCGCCCCAGTAGTCGGAGCCGAACCGGACCGTGGTGATCCGGACCGGGGTGGCCGAGTCGTACGCCTCGATCATCTGCTGGTTCCCGATGTACATCGCCACGTGGTAGATCGAGCCGGTGCCCTTGTCATCGGCGTAGAACAGCAGATCGCCCGGCCGCAGGTCGGCCTTGTCGACCTTCCGTCCGCCTCTGTGGAGGGCCTGGGCGTCGGCGTCCCGCGGGATGTCGACGCCGTTCGCCTCGTACACCGTGGAGGTGAAGCCGGAGCAGTCCACGCCGAAGCCGGACCGGCCACCCCACAGGTAGGGCACGTCGAGGAACTTCTTGGCGTAGTTCACCAGGTCGGCGCCCGTCGGGTACGGGACGTCCTGCTCGCCGTCGTAGACGTCGACGTCCTTCGCGGACACCCACTTCGCACCGTGGGCCGGCGTGTTCACCAGCACCGCGTCACCGGCTCGGGCGAGTTCGGGCAGGCGGGTGTTGTTGCTGAGGCGCAACGACTTCGAGTGCAGTCCGCGGTCGTCGTACAGCCAGGCCGCCGTGGTGTCGTGGACCAGCGCGAACGGCCGTTTCGCGGCCGTGGCGGCGAAGCCCGGGTCGCCGGTCAACTGCGCCTTGGGCACCCAACCCGGGTAGCCGAGCGGGTTCTTCGGGGAGGACTGGCCGGGCACCGCGACCTCGGCCCACGCGCCCTGTTCGGCCAGCACGTACACGGGATGTCCGTAGAGCACCTGGGTCTGGGTGAGGTTGTCGTCGCTCAGCCCCTTCTTGTCGGCCAGTGTCAGGCCGGCCAGCCACTTCGGCACGTCCACGGGATCGGTCAGCGCGGGCGCGTCCACCGGGCGCGGGCTGTCAGGGCCGGTCCACACGGTCGCGACGGACACGTCGACGTACGCGGTGGGCGGTCTGCCGGTCCCGGCCGGGGCGGCGGCGGTCGGCGTCGCGAACACGGTGGCCAGGGCCGCGGCCGCGGTCGCCACGGCGACCGGCCGGCTGCCGTGATGGAGCTTCGGTGTCATCGGGTTCCTCTCTCGGCCTTCACGGGATTGCCTCCGGCATCGCCGGCGAGTTGGACGATGCCGAGTCCGGGGAGCGGGGACAGGTCGAGCCGCGGCCGTTGCCGCCTCGGTCAGCCGATCGGTGGCTTCCCGGTGGCCACCCCCGCGGCGCTGGTCACCACGGGCCACCTCCTGGACGCGATCCTGCGGCGGCGATCTCGACCGGGTAAAGGTAACAAGACTTGACCTTAAAACCTGTGTGATTGTCTCCGCTCTGGCAGGCTCGGGGTGAACGCCTGTGACGGAAGGGGGCAGATGCATCACGAGGAGGGGCCCACGGGCCGGGGCGGCGCGTCGGGTGGCCTGGGCCCGGTCCGGGTCGCCAGCGCCGTGGACGAGGTCGCCGACCGGCTGCTCACCGCGATAGCCCTGGGCGAGTTCAGCGTGGGCGAACGGCTGCCCACCGAGCGGGAACTGGCTCTGACGCTCAAGGTCAGCCGCCCCACGGTGCGCGCCGCCATCGCGCGCCTGCGGGAGATCGGCCGCCTGGAGGTGGTCCGTGGCCGCCGGGGCGGCCATTACGTCCGGGCCGCCCGGCCGGTGGAGTCCGCGTCGGCGACCCAGCGTCCGCTGCCGCCCCGTTGGGAACGGACGACGGTGTTGTTCGACACCCGCGGGCTGATCGAGTCGCTGATCGCACGGACCGCCGCCGAGCGCCGCGACCCGACGGACATCGAGGCCATCACGGCCGCGCTGGAGGCGTACGCCGCCGCGGCCGAGCCGACGCAGATCCGGCGCGCCGACGCCGCGCTGCACCACGCGATCACCCGGGCGGCGAAGAACGAGCCACTGGCCGTCTACAGCCACCAACTGCTCCAGGACACCGACGCCGGATTCCCGGTCGAGCCCCACCGGGGCGGTCCAGCGCAGCGCGCGCTGCGCGATCACCGGGAACTGGTGGACGCGATCGTCGAGGGCGACCCCGACCGGGCGGCCACCGTGGCCCGGCGCCATGTCGCGCTCACCGAGCGGACGCTGCGCGAAACGCGCGCGGGATGAACATCCGGACGGAGGAGGCCCGTTACGGACATCACTGGTGGTCGACGGCGGAACTGGCCGGCACCACGGAGAGCGTCCGGCCCAAGGGGATGGCGTCCTTGCTGCCCGACGTGCTGACCACGGCGGGTCTCGGCCGGGGGCCCCTGCATCTGGGCGACTTCGACGAGGACGCCGATCCGGAACAGGCGGGCGCCGGTGCCGCTCGCCGGTGCCGTTGCGTCGCCCGGCTTCCGGGTGCCGCGTGGGCGACCCGCCGCGTCCGGCGGAGGCGTGCCCCGGAGCCGCGCGGTCGCGAACGAACCGGGCGGGTCCGTTTACATCGACGCGAACGAGCCGGGCGGGTCCGTTTACATCGATGTAATTGCGGTGATGCCATAGATGCACGACAGCTGAAACGGACGATACTCCGGGCACTTGCGCAGAGGTGGGGAGCCGCTGATGCAACGTCAGTCCAGAAGTACTTTGCTGACCGTCCTGTTCGCCCTGCTGATCGGCTTGGCCGGTGTCGCACCGGCCCACGCGCGCGAGCCGGTGCCGCAGGCCCACGCGCCGGAGCCGGCGGCCAAGGCCACCGGCACGTTCCGGAATCCGCTGAACACGGGACCCGACCCCTTCATGGCGTACGCGAACGGGGCCTACCACCTCACCACCACGCAGGGCGGCAGCATCAAGATGTGGAGTTCGCCGTCGCTCGGCACCCTGCTCGACGCGGACCCGGTGACCGTGTGGACCGACACCGACCCCTCGCGCAACCAGCACATCTGGGCGCCCGAGTTCTACCGTTTCGGGGACCGCTGGTACCTGTACTACACGGCCGACGACGGTGTGGACGACCACCACCGGCTGTACGTCCTGGAGTCGGCGGGCGGCGATCCGGCCGGCCCCTACCACTTCAAGGCGAAGCTGACACCGCCCAACCACGCGAACGACTACGCCATCGACCCCGGCGTCTTCCAGCACAACGGAAAGCTCTACCTGGCGTACGCGGGGATCAACCCCTACCAGCACAACGGGCTGAACATCGCCCCGATGTCCAACCCCTACACGGTCTCCGGAGACGCGGTGGCCCTGAACGCCGACGGCGGCTGCCCGGAGGTCCGCGAGGGCCCCGAGTTCCTCGACCGCAACGGCCGTACGTGGCTGACGTACTCGACGTGCGACACCGGCAAGCCCGACTACCAGGTGTGGATGCTGTCCCTGCCGGCCGGCGCCGACCCCCTGACGCCCGGCAACTGGCAGCAGCACCCCGGCCCGGTCTTCTCCCGCGACGACGCCAAGGGGGTCTACGGCCCCGGCCATCACGCCTTCTTCCGGTCGCCCGACGGCACGCAGGACTGGATCGTGTACCACGCCAAGACCACCGGCAGCTACACCTACGGCAACCGCACCACCCGTGCCCAGCGGATCGGCTGGCACCCGGACGGCAGCCCGGACCTCGGCAGCCCGCTCGCCCTGGGCGCGACGCAGGACCTGCCGTCCGGAGACCCGGGCAACGGCAATTACTGGATCAACGACGACGGCCGCTCCAGCGGCACCGGCCAGATCGCCTACCAAGGTGTCTGGAACTCGGGGACGGGCTGCGCCGCGCAGTGCTTCTGGAGCGACGACCACTGGAGCGACCGCGCGGGCAACACCGCGACCTTCACTTTCACGGGCACCCGGATCGCGCTGCTGTCCGTGCGGGACACCGGCAACGGCATCGCGGCGATCAGCGTCGACGGGGGCACCGAACAGCGCGTCGACTTCTACGGGTCGCCCCGGACGGGCGAGACACTCCAGTACCTCAGCCCGCGTCTGCCCTCCGGCCGGCACACCCTGCGCATCCGGGTGACAGGGGAACACAACGCGTCGTCCACCGCGTCCTTCGTGAGCGTGGACCGGGCGGAGGTCTACACCGACTGAGGACGACCGGGGCGCCACCGGCCCGGGGCGGACGGCACAGGTACGACGGCGGGCGCACAGACATACCGGCGGGACCGGTCCGATGCGCGGCGGGCCGGCCACCGCCCCGGGTCAGTACACGCTCAGGCCATGGGCGTCGAGCGCTTCCTGGATGGGCTGGTAGTAGCTGACGCCACCGGCGGCGCAGCTGCCGGAGCCGCCGGAGAGGATGCCGATGACCTTGTCACCCGCGTAGAGGGGCGCGCCGCTGTCACCGGGCTCGGAGCAGATGTCGGTCTGGATCAGCCCGTAGACGATCTCGCCGTTCCCGTAGTTGACGGTGGCGTTCAGCCCGGTGACCCGGCCGCAGCTGACGCCGGTCACCGCGCCCCGCCGGCAGACGCTCTGGCCGACGTAGGCGGTCGCGGTGCCGGTGACGTCGACCGTGCCGATGGTGCCGGGGTGCGGCACGGACGCGTCGGCGTAGCGGACCACACCGAAGTCGTCACCGGGGAAGCTGCTGGCCGTGGTGGGCCCGATCGCCGTGGTCAGGGCCGATGTGGTGTACCAGGTGGGCAGGCCGTCGGTGCAGTGGCCCGCGGTGACGAAGTAGTACGCGGAGCCGGCCTGCACATTGACCCCCGCGGTGCACCGGCGGGCGGAGGAGTAGACGCCGTCGCCGCCCGAGAGGAGGGGACGGAGCCGGCCGCCGGTCCGTTCGACGCCGACCGCGCTGCCGAGGCCGCGCAGCCTGGCCAGCTCCGCGTCCGTGACACCGGAATCGGCGAGGACGTGTGTCGTGCCGGTGCTCTCGTCCACGACCCACGCCGTCCCGGCGATCCCCAGGGACGCGACGGCCGGGGCCCCGGCGACGTGCGCACCGGTGTGGGGGAGTGCGGCGGCGCCCGAGCCGGACACCGCGAAGCCCCCCACGACGAACAGACCCAGCAGGAAACGCCCCACGGCGCCACGGCGTGCTCTCATCACCCAAGTCCCCCTCGGGAGAATCCGGTCAGGCAGGGGCACGAGCCGTCGCCCATTGTGCCGCGGCGCCGCTTTGCCGGACAGACCGTCTTCGGCCGTGCCGCCGGAGCAGGGAGGCGACGTACGGGACGTCCGCTACCGGTCGGGGGTGAACGCGACGCCCGCGCGGCAGAGCACGTTGGCGAAAAAGCTGTCCTCGCCGGTGCGCACCGCGAACTTGACGTTCCTGACCCGTTCCTTGAACTCGTCGTGGGTGACGGGTTCGGGTTCGAGCCCCAGGGAACGCAGCGCGGCGTGGACGGCGGGATTGGCTTCCCGGACCTGGTCGGTCACCCAGCTGTGCTCGACCACGATCTGCCCCAGCGCCGTCTCGGCGACGTCCAGGAACGAGGGCCGGCCGTACCGGTAGCCGAGATCCACGAGGGGAGTGCCGGGCGCCAGGGGCAGCCCGGCGTCGCTGATCACGAAGGTGTCGGTGTGCCGCAGACCAGCGATCAGGCCGGCCAGTTCCTGATGGATGATGCCGCCGCGTAGCACGGGCTCCACTCCTTTCCTGCCGCTGCGGATGACGGTGCGTCACCGGCCGCCTCCCCGGGCGAGGGCGGTCCGCCCGGGGACGGGACGGCACCGGCCACCGGGTCGCCGGCGGGGTCGACCGGGCCGGTCGTCACCTCGGCCCGTGACCTCGGCCCGTGGAGCCGGGTCAGGCATGTACGGACCCTTCGACAGCGCCGGTGATCAGCCCGGCCAGTTCGTCGCCGGTGGTGTCGCCGACGCTCCGCCGGGCGGCGGTACGCCCTCGCCGCAGCACGTACGCGGTGTCCGCCACCCGCAGCACCTGCGCCATGTCGTGGCTGATCAGCAGCACGGTCACGGCCGCCTCGCGGAGCCGGCGGACCAGCTCCTCCACGGCGGCCGTCTCCCGCACGCCCAGCGCCGCGGTCGGTTCGTCCATGATCACGAGAGTGCGGCCCCAGTTGGCCGCCCGCGCGATGGCGATGCACGAGGCGGCACCGAGCACCACCGCGCCGACCGCGACGGGCTGGTAGTTCACCCGCCTCGCCCCGCACACGGAGGCCGCACAGGACTTCGTCGTGAGCGTCCCGGCCGGGACGGACCCGGGTGACAAGCTGCTGCGCGCGGTGGCGGCGCTCGACGGGGTGGCCGACGCGGAAAGCTGGACCACGCTCACCACCCGCACGTAGCCCGACGGGGGTCCGAGGACTTCCCGGCGTGTACGGCGGCCGCGGAGGGGCAGGCCGTACGCCGGGCCCGCGAGTGGGTGCGGGTCCGGCGCACGGCCTGCCGGCGGGGCTGCCGTCAGCAGGTGCCCTCGTCCTGCCAGGGTCCCCACTCCGAGGCGCCGGGGACCTCGTTCTGGGTCCACCACTTGGCCTTCCAGTTGTGCTTGTCGTACGAGACCTCGTCGCCGCCCACGTAGGCGGTGGCCGAGTTCCAGGCCGGCTTGCACGAGGTGCCCGGCGGCGTGGGGGTCGGGGTCGGGGTGGGCGTGGTGGAGGGCGGCGTGACTCCGGCGAACTGCACCGAGTACTTCGCGAAGTCCCAGGCGTTCTGCGCCACGCTGGAGCAGGTCCCGGACGTGCGGCCGCCGTTGTCGACCGGCGTGCACGGGCGGTCGCGGTTGAGCGACCAGAAGGTGAAGCGGTCCATGTGGTGGCTGGTGGCGAAGTCCAGCACGGTCTGGAAGTCGGACTGCGCGAAGTACTCGCCGGTGTCGCTGCGGCCGTTCATCCCGGAGAAGCCCTCGTGGGCGTAGGCGGTCGCCTGGTCCCAGCCGAAGGTGGACTGAAGGATCGCGTTGAAGTTGGTGAGCGCGCCGGTCTGGCTCGCGGCGCCGTTGAACCCGCCGTCGAAGGGCATGATGGAGAAGTTGTTCGGCGTGAACCCCTGCGACTTGGCCTCCAGCAGCATCTGCTTGCCGAACCAGCCGGTGCCGTCGGCCGTGCCTGCCGTGGTGACGGAGACGTACAGGCCGGGGTTGTTCTGCTGGAGGATCTTCGCCGCGCCGATCTCGTTCTTGATCGCGGCGGTGTTCTCGTACTCGGGCTCCTCCAGGTCGAAGTCGACGGCGCGCAGGCCGTACTTGGTGATGACCTGCTGGTAGGCCGCGGCGGTGGAGGCCGGGTCGGCGCAGGTCTGGCCGAGCTTGGTGCCTCCGTAGCCGCCGATGGAGACGGAGACGTCGCCGCCCTTGGCCCGGATCCTGTCGATCACCGACTGCACCGCGGTGTCCGAGGACACGGGGGCCGTGCCGCCCCACGTGGGCGAGCAGCCGCCGCCGTCGGGGGCGAGGACGAACGCGAGCTGGAAGGTCTTCAGGCCGGTGGCGTCCATGATGGCCGTCGCGTCCGGCGGGTCGTTGTCCAGCGGCATCAGATAGGGGGCGGCGGCGTACCAGCGGTCGCTCAGCGCGGCTGTCGCGCCCGCGGCGTCACCGGCGACGAGCGCGGTCGAGCCCGCCGCCGCTAGCGCGACGGCGGCAGCCGCTCCCAGACATGCGTGAAGACGTCTCACTGCTGCCTCCAAAGGGGGTGGGGGAGTCGCCCCAGCCTCAGTGAGGTGTTGAGTTCACGTCAATGACCTGGACTAGACCAAAGCAGCTCTTTGGACTAGACCATGCCTGCGCTTTACCGTCGCCGGAGGGACGGGTCCTGCCCCGGCCCGCCGGGGAATGGGACCGCGGGTGCCGTTGTTGTGGCGGACGTGGCAAGGCGGCTGGCATGGACGGAACAACGTCGCCGCCGCCCGTGGAAAGGAGGCCGCATGGCGCGCAGCACGGTGCGTCCCGTCGTGACGCTGAAGTCGACGGCGGGCACCGGCGTCACCTACGTGACCCGCAAGAACCGTCTCAACGACCCCGACCGGCTGGTCCTGCGCAAGTACGACCCGGTGGCGGGGGAGCACGTCCCGTTCCGCGAAGCCCGCTGAACGGCGGCCGGGCGGAACAGAAGGCCGGGCGGAACAGAAGGAGGACACGGTCATGAAGGTCAGGAAGTCCCTGCGGTCCCTGAAGTCCCAGCCGGGCTCGCAGGTGGTACGGCGACGGGGCGTGACCTACGTCGTCAACAAGAAGAACCCGCGTCTCAAGGCCCGCCAGGGCTGACGAACGCGTCGGAAGGCGAACGCGTCGGAAAGCCGGTACCGGCCCCTCCCGCGGCTGCCGCCGTGGGAGGGGCCGGCGCGTTCCTGCTCGCCCGCGGCAGCGCAGGCGGGGTGGTCAGAGCAGGGCGCAGGCGTCGCCGATCGCCTCGTCCAGGATCGCCAGCCCGAGCGAGATCTCCTCCTCGGTGGCGGTCAGCGGCGGTGCGATCCGGAACACCCCGCCCATGCCGGGGAGCTGGACGATGTTCATGTGCAGGCCCAGTTCGAGGCAGCGCCGGGTGACCCGGGCTCCCAGCTCGTCCGTGCTCCGCCCGCTCTCGCGGTCGACGGCGAGTTCGAGCCCGGCCAGCAGGCCCCGGCCGCGGATGTCGCCGACCACCGCGTGGCGCCGGGCGATGTCCCACAGTCCGTCGCGGAGGAACCCGCCGAGCGACCGGGCGCGCTCGTCGAGCCGGCCGGCGGTCAGGACGTCCAGGACGGTGTTGCCGACCGCGGCCACCAGCGGGTCGGCGACGTGCGTGGTGAAGAACAGGAAGCCGCGCTCGTGCGCCTCGTGCTCGATCTCCGGGCTGGTGACCACGGCCGCGAGGGGCAGCCCGGCGCCGAGCGTCTTGGACAGGGTGAGGATGTCGGGGACGACGCCGTCGCGCTCGAACGCGTACCAGGTCCCGGTGCGGCACAGACCGGTCTGGGCCTCGTCGAGGATCAGCAGCATGCCGCGCTCCCGGCACTTGGCTTGCAGGGCGGCGAAGTACCCGGCCGGCGGCTCGATGACGCCGCCGGAACTCAGGATCGGTTCGACGATGCATGCGGCCAGGCTGCCGGTCGACTGGGCGTCGATCAGGTCGAAGGCGAAGTCCAGCTGGCGGCGCCAGTCCAGCGAGCCGTCGGCCGTGGTGAAGTCGGGCCGGTAGGTGTTCGGCACCGGGATGGCGAAGTTGCCGGGGGCACCCGGGCCGTAGCCCTTGCGGCCGGCGCTGTACGTGGCGGACGCCGCCGCCTGCGTCATGCCGTGCCAGGACCGGGCGAACGAGACGATCTCGTGCCTGCCGGTGACGAGCTTGGCCATCCGGATGGCGGCCTCGTTCGACTCCGCTCCGGTGGTCAGGAGCAGCACCTTCTCCAGCGGCTCCGGCAGGGTGCCGGCCAGGCGGCGGGCCAGGTCCACCACCGGGCGGCTGAGCATGCCGCTGTAGAGGTGGTCGAGGGTCGCGACCTGCCGCTGGACGGTCTCGACGATCGCCGGGTGCGAGTGCCCGAGGATCGCGCTCATCTGGCCCGAGGTGAAGTCGAGGATCTTCCGGCCGCCCGCGGTGTACACGAAGCTTCCGGCGGCACGGTCGATGATCTCGGGGCTGAAATCGCCGCCGTAGCGGATGAGGTGCCGGTCGGTGTCGGCCCAGAAACTCTCGGCGAACGACAGGTCGGCGGTTGCGGAGGTCAGGTCCTTCGGAGCAGCCATGCCGCGACGGTACGACGCGTACGAGCAACACGTCCATCTCACATTTCCGGCTTTCCTGTTCGGTGGAACCGCACAACAATGTGAGGGTGATGAATCCCTGGAGGCTGCGGTTGCTGAGCCAGCTGGACGCGCTGGGCACCGTCCGGGCGGTCGCCCAGGCCGCCGGCCTGAGCCCGTCGAGCGTGTCCCAGCAACTCGCCGTGCTGGAGGCCGAGACCCGCACCCAACTGCTGGAGCGCACCGGCCGCCGGGTCCGGCTGACCTCGGCCGGACTGATCCTCGCGCGGCGGGCGCGGGCGATCCTCGACCACATGGACAGCGTCGAGGCGGAGCTGCGCGGATTCGGCGAGGAGCCGTCCGGGCTGGTGCGGCTCGGCGCGTTCCAGAGCGCGATCCACACCCTGGCCGTCCCGGCGGTCTCCCGGCTGGCGCAACGGCATCCGCACCTCGACGTCGAACTGCTCGAACTGGAACCGCACGAGAGTCTGCTCGCGCTGCGCAGCGGCGAGGCGGACGTCGTCATCACGACCACGGACTTCGACGAGCTGCCGCTCGGGCCCGACCTCGACCTCGTGCAGCTGGCCACGGACCCGGTCCTGCTGGTGGTGCCGCACGGGCATCCCGCGGCCGGACGCGGCCCCGTGGACCTCGCCGCCTGCGCGGACGAGCCGTGGGCGTTCGACATGCCCCAGTCGTACATGGCCGGTCTCGCGCTGCGGCTGTGCCGGCAGGCAGGGTTCGAGCCGCGCGTGGTGTGCCGGTTCAGCAACTACCTGATGACGCTTCAGCACGTCGAGGCCGGGCTGTCGATCACGCTGCTGCCGGGGCTCGCGGTCGACCGCCGGTACCGGGTCACCACGAGGGAACTCGCCGCACCCGTGACCCGCACGATCACGGCGGCGACCCGGCGCGGCGCCCCGCCCCGGGCCGCGGTGCACGCCGTGCTGGACGCGCTGCGCCACCAGCCCTCCCCACCGCTCCCGGACCGTGAGTGACAGGGCGGGTCACCCGACCTCCTGACCCGCTCGTCGACCTCCCGGCGCTTTCGCCGCCCGGCGGACCTCATGGGCGCCGCCCGCATCCGCACGCCTCCAACACCTCGTGCGGGACACCTGGACAAGCCACCGGGGGCGTGCTGTCATGCCAACTGCCGCTGTTTTCAACGTTGTACAAGGTTCTCAAGGCTCAGGTGGACCCGCCCCCCTCTTCGTCTCTGGAGCCGCCGTGCATCCCTCCTCCTCTCCTCGCAGACACCGTGCCCCGACCAGACGGCACTTCCTGACCGGTACCGCACTCGCGCTCAGCGCCACCGCACTGGCCGGGCGGCTCGGACCCGCCGCCGTGGCCCAGGGCCGGGGCACGGCGCTCGCCCCGGTCGCCTTCACCCGGCTCGCGCCCGGCAGCATCACCGCACGTGGCTGGCTGGCCGGGCAGCTGAGGCTCCAGCTCGACGGGTTGTGCGGCCGCTACGAAGGCCGCTCGCACTTCCTGGACTTCGACGCCACCGGCTGGGTGCACCCGGACAACGACGGCTGGGAGGAGGTGCCGTACTGGCTGCGCGGCTATGTGCCGCTCGCCGTCGCCACCCGTGACCCGGCCGCGCTGGACACCGTCCGCCGCTGGCTCGACGCCGTCCTCGACACCCAGCAGAGCGACGGCTTCTTCGGCCCGCGCAAGCTGCGCACCGCCCTGGTCGGCGGCCCCGACTTCTGGCCCTTCCTGCCCCTGCTGATGGCGCTGCGCACCTGGCAGGAGTACTCCGGCGACCAGCGGGTGATCCCGTTCCTCACCCGCTTCCTGGCCTTCATGAACGCCCAGGGCGAGGACGCGTTCAAACACAGCTGGGTCTCCTACCGGTGGGGCGACGGCCTGGACATCGCCCTGTGGCTGTACGACCGCACCGGCGACGCCTTCCTGCTCGACCTGGCCGACAAGATGCACACCCACGGCGCCGACTGGACCGACGGCATTCCGACGCCGCACAACGTCAACATCGCCCAGGGCTTCCGCGAGCCCGCCCAGTACGCCCGGCGCGCCGGCTCGGCCGAGCTGACCCGCGCCGCGTACCGCACCTACGACTCGGTGCTCGGCAGCTACGGCCAGTTCCCCGGCGGCGGCTTCGCGGGCGACGAGAACTACCGGCCCGGTTTCGGCGACCCCCGGCAGGGCTTCGAGACCTGCGGCATCGTCGAGTTCATGGCCAGCCACGAACTCCTCACCCGCCTCACCGGCGACCCGGTGTGGGCGGACCGCTGCGAGGACCTGGCCTTCAACATGCTGCCCGCCGCCCTCGACCCGCAGGGCCGGGCCATCCACTACATCACCAGCGCCAACAGCATCGACCTCGACAACAGGGTGAAGTCCGAGGGCCAGTTCCAGAACGGCTTCGCCATGCAGTCCTTCCAGCCCGGCGTCGACCAGTACCGCTGCTGCCCGCACAACTACGGCATGGGCTGGCCGTACTTCAACGAGGAGCTGTGGCTCGGCACCCCGGACGGCGGCCTGGCCGCCGCCCTGTACGCCGCCTGCCAGGTCACGACCACCGTGGCGGACGGCGTTCCGGTCACCGTCACCGAGGACACCGACTACCCGTTCGACGAGACGGTCAAGCTGACGGTGTCACCGTCACGGAAGGTCTCCTTCCCGCTCCAGCTGCGCGTCCCCGGCTGGTGCGCGGACCCGCGGGTCACGGTCAACGGCCGTGCGGTAACCGCCCGTCCGGGACCCGCGTTCGTACGGATCGAACGCACCTGGTCGGCCGGTGACGTCGTGGTCGTGCGCCTGCCCCAGCGCACCACCCTGCGCACCTGGCAGACCCAGCACGGCGCGGTCGGCGTCGACCACGGCCCGCTCACCTACTCCGTCCGGATCGGCGAGGAGTACGTCCGCTACGCCGGCACCGACGCCTTCCCCGAGTACGAGGTGCACGCCACCACACCCTGGAACTACGGTCTAGTCGCCGGCACCACACCCGAGTTCACCCGCGCGAAAGGACCGCTCCCGGCCAACCCCTTCACCCACAAGGGCACCCCGGTGCGCATGACCGCGAAGGCCCGCCGCATCCCCGAGTGGATCGGTGACGACGAGCACGTCGTCACCCCGCTCCAGCAGAGTCCCGCCCGCAGTGCCGCACCCACGGAGACCGTCACCCTGGTCCCGATGGGCGCCGCCAGACTGCGCGTCACCGCCATTCCGACCACCTCGCCCGACGGCCACCCCTGGACACCGGAGCCGGCCTTCCGGCGCGTACAGAACAAGCACAGCGGCAAGGTCCTCGCCGTGGACGGCATGTCGACGGCCAACAGCGCGCGGGTGGTCCAGTTCGACAACACACCGACCGGAGACCACGCCTGGCAGCTCCTGGACCGGGGCGACGGCTGGTACGCGATCCGCAACGGGCACAGCGGCAAGGTGCTCGGCGTCGACGGCATGTCCACCGCCGACAGCGCGATCGTCGTCCAGTTCGACGACAACGGCACCGACGACCACCTGTGGAGGCTCGTCGACAACGGCGACGGCTGGTTCCGCGTCCGCAACAAGCACAGCGGCAAGGTCCTGGGCGTGGACGGCATGTCGACGGCCAACAGCGCCCAGGTGGTGCAGTTCGACGACAACGGCACCGACGACCACCTCTGGAGACTCCTGTGAACCGCGGGCCGCTGCGCCAATGGACCACCATGGCGGGGGTCACCGGCCTGCTGGCGACCGCGGTCGTCTGGTCCGGACAGGCCACCGCCGGACCACAGGGCGGCCTCGGCGCTTCGACGGTACGGTCCGGAGCGGCCCGGTTCGAGGTCCTCTCGCCCACCCTCGTCCGCACCGAGTACGCGGACGACGGCGGCTTCCTCGACGCGCCCACCTTCAACGCCGTAGGCCGTGACGGCTTCGCACCGACTCCCTTCACGACGACCACGTCCGACGGCTGGCTCACGCTCAGGACGAGCGCCCTGACCCTGCGGTACAAGGTGGGATCGGGCCCGTTCAGCACCGACAACCTCACCGTCGCGGTCACCGCGGGAGACCACCGGGTGACCGCGACCCCCTGGCGGCGCGTCGTCTGCACCACCGGCGCGCTCTGCGAGGCGGAGGACCTGTCGTACGACGGCGTCACGACCGCCACCGACCACAAGGGCTTCACCGGCACGGGCTTCGTCGCCGGTTTCGACAACCAGGGCGACACGCTGACCACGGACGTCGACGTCAGCACGGCCGGCTCCTACACACTCGCCGCCCGCTACGCCAACGCGGGCGGCGGGGACGGGAAGTACGAGACACGGACGCTGACCCTCTCGGTCGACGGAACGGACCGGACGCTCAGGCTGCCGACGACCGCGAACTGGGACACCTGGAGCGTGGCATCGCTTCCGGTTCAGCTTGCCGCGGGCCGGCACTCGGTCGTGCTGAAACGGGCGCCCACCGACTCCGGCCAGGTCAACCTCGACAGCCTCGCGCTGCTGGGTGCGGACGGCGGATATCCACAGCCCTCCGCCAAGGCGGCCGTGGACTGCCGCTTCGGCACCGGCTGCGAGGCCGAGGCGGGCCGCACCACGGGCTCGGCGATCGTGGCGGCCGACCACGAGCACTTCGCCGGCCAGGGCTTCGTCGCCGAACTCGGCCAGGGCTCGGCCCTGTCCGCGCCGGTGACCGGGATCCCCGCCGACGGCACGTACACCCTGCACCTGCGCTACGCCAACGGCCTCGGCGGCGACGGCCGGCACCAGACACGGACGGCGACCGTCGCCGCGGGCGGCGCGGAGCAGCAGGTGTCGCTGCCCGCCACCGACGACTGGGACACCTGGAGCACCGTGTCCGTTCCCGTCCGGCTCAAGGCGGGCGCCGACACCCTCACCCTGCGCTGCCCGGACGCGACGAGCTGCCACGTCAACGTCGACACACTCGCGCTGACCCGGCCCGGCCGGCCCGCCCCGCCCGCCCACCTGGCGCTCGGCGGCTACCGCCGCGGCCTCGACGGCGTCGACGGCGACCGGGGCAGCGTGCGGACCACACCCGGGCTGCTCCACCAGGACGGCTGGTACCTGCTCGACGACACCCCGTCAGCGGTGTACGACGCGGCACACCGGACGTCGCCCGGCCCCCGGCCCGACCACCACGGCCGCCCCTACCAGGACGGCTACGTCTTCGGCTACGGCCACGACTACGACCAGGCGCTGTCCGATCTGGCCACGCTGACCGGGCCGAGCGAACTGCTGCCCCGCTGGGCCTACGGCGTGTGGTACTCGGAGTACATGGACCGCACCGCGGCCGACTACCGCGACACCGTCCTGCCCGCCTTCCGCGCCGAGGGCGTCCCGCTGGACGTCCTGGTCGTCGACACCGACTACAAGTCCCCCCACACGTGGAACGGCTGGGAGTTCGACCGCGCCAAGTTCCCCGATCCCGAGGGCTTCTTCGACTGGGCCGCCGCACAGGGCCTGCACACCACCCTCAACATCCACCCCAGCATCCTCGGCACCGATCCGCAGTTCCCCGCGGCCATGGCCACGGCCGAGAACAAGCTGAAGAACACCGGCTGCTGGTCCGCACCCGGCGGCACGCCCTGCTACACCTTCGACTTCGGCGACCCGGACCAGCTCACGGCGTACCTGGACCTGCACCGCACCTTCGACCGGCAGGGCAACGACTTCTGGTGGCTGGACTGGTGCTGCGACGGCTCCCGCTCCTCGCTGCACGGCGTCACCCCCGACGCGTGGATCAACCAGCAGTACGCCACGACCGCCGACGCGGCCGTCGGCCGGGGATTCGTCCTCTCCCGCGCCTACGGATCACTCCAGACCGGCGTGTACAGCGGCCCCACGGGCCTGGCCACCGGCCCCTGGGCGGACAAGCGCACGACCGTCCACTTCACCGGTGACACCTCGTCCACCTGGGGCACCCTCAAGGCCGAGGTCGGCTACACACCCGGCGAATCGGCGGCCACCGGGATGTCCGCGATCAGCCATGACATCGGCGGCCACAACGACACCACCGGGCTGGAGGGCTCGGAGACCTACACCGTCGACGGGCAGACCCATCACACCAAGAAGCTGCCCGACGACATGTACGCGCGGTGGGTCCAGCTGGGCACGTTCCAGCCCATCGACCGCCTGCACGGCGCGCACAGCGACCGGCTGCCCTGGCAGTACGGCCCCGCGGCACGGGCCTCGGCGGACAAGTTCCTGCGCCTGCGCGACCAACTCGTCCCGTACACCTACACACTCGCGCAGGAGGCGAGCACCACGGGCGTCCCGGTCGTACGGCCGACGTACCTGGAGTACCCGGACGAACCCTCGGCCTACGCGGCGGCGGACACCGAGTACTTCTACGGACCGGACCTGCTCGTCGCGCCGGTGACCGAACCCGGCGCAACGGCGAGCACGACGGTGTGGTTCCCGCCGGGCCGGTGGACCGACTACTTCACCGGCAAGGTCTACGAAGGCGGCACGACCCAGCGGGTCACGGCCGACCTGGACACCATGCCGGTGTTCGTCAGGGCGGGCGGGATCGTCCCGACCCGCACCGACGCCGCCGCCGCGACGTCACCCCTGACCAGGGCCACACTGACCATCGCCACCGGTGCGTCCGGTTCCTGCCGCCTGTACGAGGACGACGGCACCACGGCCCTGCCCGCGCGGAGCGCGCGGACCACGATCCGCTACACCGAGTCCGACCGCGAGCACACCGTACGCATCGGCCCGGCTTCCGGAGCCTTCCGCGGACAGGCGGCCGAGCGGGAGTGGACCGTCACGTTCCGCGGTGTCACCGAGGCACCCCGCGCCGTCTCGGCCGACGGCGAATCCCTGTCCCCGCACACCTACGCATGGAGCAGCGCGCAGCACACCTTGACGGTCGAACTCCCCGCCCACAGTGTGCGTACCCCGGTCACTCTGACCTACCGGTGACGCCGCACCGGCGTCGGGGAGACCTGACGGCCGGCGCCCCGGGCCAGGCTCGGGG
>NZ_JBHJUV010000078.1:0-39180 GCF_042268025.1 Streptomyces sp. NPDC056161 | reverse complement strand
GGAACCCCTCCGCGCCCACCGGCCGCCGTTGTCGTCGGGCCGTGCGACCGCCCGCCGTCCCGACGCCCCACCGGGTGCGGGCGGAGGGCGGAGGGTCGGGGCCGGGGCGGGCCTCAGACCGTGGCGATCGCCGGGTCGCTGACCCCGGCACGCCCGTTCTCGACGTGCCCGGCGAACCCGCGCAGGAAGCCGGGGTCGGCCTCGGACGTCACGGTCAGGTCGTACCAGTGCCGGCTCTTGTCGAGGTCCACGGTGTGCCGGACGGTGGCCCCGGCGCGCACCGGCACCGTCACCGGCTTGCCGCCGTACCCGTCGACGACCTTCAGCCGTACCGTGCCTGAGCCCTTGTTGGTGAAGGTGAGCTGGACGTTCTCGCCGGTGTGCCGCGCGGTGACCTCCGGTCCGGCCGTCCGGCCGGGGCCCTTGAAGACGCGCAGGAAGCCGTTCGGGCCGTGCACGGTCAGGTCGTACGAGCCGTTCGAGTACGCCGAGTTCCAGGTGTCGGCGACGGACTTGCCCGCCTCGGTGGTGTAGGTCCAGGGCCCGTCGGCGCGGCTGCCCGAGGTGACGAGGAAGGCGGCGCCGGCCTTCGCGCCGGAGGCGAAGGTGAGCGTGAACGTACCGGCCGCCGGGTCGGCCGAACCGTCCACCAGCGGGACGTAGGCGAGCGGGCGGGCGGGCCGCACGCCGCGCTCCTGCCGGGGCAGGGCGGGGTTTGCGGGCGGGGTCGGCACGTAGTCGGGGTGCCGGTTCTTGTCGGGCGGCCGGTAGCCGTCGGTGGCGGGGAGCGCGACCGGCCGGGTGTCCTGGTGGCTGAAGTCGAACGCGGAGGTCAGGTCGCCGCAGACCGCGCGCCGCCACGGCGAGATGTTCGGCTCGTGCACTCCGAAGCGGCGCTCCATGAACCGGATGATCGAGGTGTGGTCGAGCGTCTCGGAGCAGACGAAGCCGCCCTTGCTCCACGGGGAGACGACCAGCATCGGCACCCGCTGGCCCAGCCCGTAGGCGCCGTCGGCGTAGCCGCTCCTGCCCTTGAGCAGGTCGAGGCTCGCGTCGACCGTCGACTTGCCCTGCGCGGCCGAGGACGGCGGGAACGGCGGGACCAGGTGGTCGAAGAAGCCGTCGTTCTCGTCGTAGGTGACGAACAGGGCGGTCTTCGACCACACCTCGGGGTTCGAGGTGAGCGCGTCGAGGACCTGGGAGACGTACCAGGCGCCGTAGTTCGCGGGCCAGTTGGGGTGCTCGGTGAACGCCTCGGGGGCGACGATCCAGGAGATCTGCGGCAGCTTGCCGCTCTTGACGTCGGCCGTCAGCTGGTCGAAGAAGCCCTCGCCGGTGCGGGCGTCGGTGCCGGTACGGGCCTTGTCGTACAGCGGGTCGCCGGGCTTCGCGTTCTGGTACTGCTTGAAGTAGAGGAGCGAGTTGTCGCCGTAGTTGCCGCGGTAGGCATCGGATATCCAGCCCCAGGAGCCGCCCGCGTCGAGGCCGTCGCCGACGTCCTGGTAGATCTTCCAGGAGACGCCCGCCCGCTCCAGCCGCTCGGGGTACGTCGTCCAGGAGTAGCCCGCCTCGTCGTTGCCGAGGACGGGGCCGCCGCCCTGGCCGTCGTTGCCCGTGTACCCCGTCCACAGGTAGTAGCGGTTCGGGTCGGTGGAGCCCATGAACGAGCAGTGGTAGGCGTCGCAGATGGTGAAGGTGTCCGCGAGCGCGTAGTGGAAGGGGATGTCGTCCCGGGTCAGGTACGCCATGGTCGTGGCGCCCTTGGCGGGGACCCACTTGTCGTACTTGCCGCCGTCGAAGGCGGCGTGCGTGTCGTTCCAGCCGTGCGGCAGGTCCTGGATGAAGGCGAGTCCCAGGTCGTCGGCGTCGGGGTGGAAGGGCAGGAGGTCCTTCTTGCCGTCCGACTGGTACCAGACCGGCTTGCCGTCAGGTCGAGCCGCCGGGCGCGGGTCACCGAAGCCGCGGACGCCCTTGAGCGTGCCGAAGTAGTGGTCGAAGGATCGGTTCTCCTGCATGAGGACGACGATGTGCTCCACGTCCTCGACCGAGCCCGTCCGGTGGTTCGCGGGCAGCGCGGCGGCACGCTCGATGCTGCTGGACAGCGCGGTGAAGGCCGTGGTGGCGCCCGCGAGTTGGAGGAATCGGCGCCGATTGACTTCGGGCATGGAGAGACAGCCTTTCATCCTGAGGTACGGATGGCCGGAACGGGACGACATATGCGCCCAGCGAGTGTTCCAAGCGCACCAAACATCAGGGAAGGGCCCGGTGGCATCCGTGTGAAAGATGTCCGTACGCGGGGTGTGCGGGACGCGCGTCGTCCGGCGGGGCGACGGCGGGCATTCGCCAATCGTGTCCGGCCGCCCCGCCGCGTCGCGCGGCACGGCGCGGCCGGCCGGCGGGCCCCCGCGCACCCGCGTTGTCGTGCGGGGATGCCGACCGGGACACCATGTGGCGACTCGCTCACACCATCTTCACAATACGTACACTTTCAGCCGACCGGTGTTCCCGGGGCGCCCGACGGGGCAGACGCGGCGGGCGCCGTCTGCCTAGCCTCCCGGGCCATGCGATCCACACTGCTGAGGCGCCTCGGCCTCACCGCCGTCCTCGCCCTCACCCTCGCCCTGTTCGGCCTGACACCCAGCGCGAGCGCCGCCCCGGCCGCGCAGGCGGACCTCACCTTCGCCACCGACACCGCCACCACGACCCCCGGCGGCAAGGTGAACCTGTCGATGACCCTCACCAACAACCACACCTACGACATCTGGTTCGTGTACCAGACGATCGACCCGACGTGGCTGACGACCCAGCGCCCCGACCTCAAGTACAGCTTCACCGGTTGCAGTCTGGCCACCGCCGACGGTGCCGTCCCGTGTTCCGGCACCGGGCCCGCCAACCTCGGCACCAACTACGGCGCCACCATCCCGCCCGGCCAGAGCCGCACCGTCACCCTGACCCTGGAGGTCGCGGCCGACTCCGGCTGCAACGGCAACATCGGCTTCTACTCGTACTCCTACATCGAGTTCAGCGACAGCACGAACCTCAGCGGCGGCCCGACCTACACACCCGAGACCCGGGTGCTCTGCGCCTGACGGTCCGTCTCCCGGCGGCCGGCCCCCCGCGGGCCGGCCGCTCTCGCGTTCCGGGGCACCGGGTGAGCCAAATCCGGACGAGCGCGAAAAGACGTACGCCGCCCGGAAACGCCGGTTCCGAAACCGGCGGGCACCTCGCGGTCCGACCGGCGATCGACCCCCGACCTGCGCACGGAGCCTTCGAGTGGCCATGGACCCCGCCCGGTCGCGGCCGTCCACATGGCCGTCGCCGGAGCCGGGGACCCTGTTGGACTCCTCACTTTTCCGTCACGTTTCGCAACATGACCACAAAAGCTACACACGACCATCACCATATGATGCGACGAACGCGTGACGACTGGCGTCTGAGGGGGGCGCGGCGTCGCGCGCGGGGGGTGCGTCCGCTCCGGGCGTGAGCCAGGATCACCCCTGCCCGGGGAGGGGACACCACCGCATGAAGCGGAATATACGCACCACGGCGCTGACCGCAAGCGCCCTCATCGCCTTATTCGCCCTGCCGGCCACCACGGCCCGCGCCGACGCGGACACACCCCGCGTCGACCTGCGGGTCCTCGTCGTGAGCGACGGGGGACCGTCCACCGACGCCATCGCGGCCGAACTCGACAACGCCGGAACGCCGTACACCGAGATCGACCTCCACGACCCCGCGAGACCCGTGATCGACGCGGGATTCCTGGCGGACACGGTGGACGGCCGTCCGCGGGCCAGGTTCCAGGCCGTCGTCCTGCCCAACGACAACCCGTTCGCCACCGGTTCCAGCGAGATGGCGGCGCTCGCCGCGTACGAGCAGACGTATGCGATCCCGCAGGTCGACGCCTACACCTACGCGCGTACCCAGGTGGGTCTGAACGTACCCGGCTACTCCGGCAGTGTGGACGGTGCCACCGCACAGGTGACCGCCGCCGGCGCGGCCGGGCCGTTCGGGTACCTGGACGGCGCCGTGCCGTTCGAGGACAACTCCCCCACCGTGGGCGAGAGTTACGCCTATCTGGCGCAGCCGGCGGCGGGCGCGGACTTCACCACGTACGTCGACGCGGCGATCCCGGGCAGGTCGACGAGGGGGTCGCTGGTCGGCGAGTACCGGCACGACGGACGGCGCGAACTGGTCGTCACGTTCGTGTACAACCAGTACCAGCAGCAGTTCCGGCTGCTGGCGCGCGGCATCGTGGAGTGGATGACCGGCGGGGTGCACCTCGGCGCCTCCCGCAACTACTTCGCGGTGCACGTGGACGACGTGTTCGCGGCCGACGACCGCTGGGACAGCAACCTCAACTGCACGCCGGGCGACATCGACTGCCCGCCGGGGCAGGGCACGGAGAACCCGATCCGGATGACCGCGGCCGACGTCCAGCACGCCGTCGACTGGCAGCGGCGGCAGGGCTTCACCCTGGACATGGTGTTCAACGGCTCCGGCAGTGTGAACCAGCGCGAGGACAACGGCGGCGTCGACGCCCTCGCCGACGCGTTCGTCGCGAACCGCGACAGCTTCCGCTGGGTCAACCACACCTACACGCACCCGTTCCTCGGGTGCGTCCAGGACGTCAGCGTGGTGCCGTGGAAGTGCGCCACCAGCGCCGGCGGCAGCACCCAGTGGGTCAGCCGGACGGAGATCTCCGACGAGATAGCGAACAACCGCGCCTGGGGCGAGTCGGTCGGACTTCCGCTGGACAACGAGGAGTTGGTGACCGGCGAGCACTCGGGCCTGCGGATCCTGCCGCAGCAGCCGGTGGACAACCCCAACCTGGCGCCCGCGCTGACGGACAACGGCGTGAAGTGGCTCGCTTCCGACAACTCCCGTGACCCCGTGCAACGTCAGGTCGGCCCCGCGACCACCGTCTCCCGCTACCCGATGAACGTCTTCTACAACGCGGGCCGCGCCACCGAGCAGGTCGACGAGTACAACTGGATCTACACCAGCCGCGCCCAGGGCGGCAGCGGCATCTGCGAGGACAACCCGGCGACCTCCACCTGCCTGACCGCGCCGCTGGACACCGCCACCGGCTACGCCGACCACATCGTCCCGCTGGAGACCAGGACCGCCCTCGGGCACGTGCTCTCCAACGACCCCAGGCCGCACTTCATCCACCAGTCGAACCTGACCGAGGACCGTATCGCCTACCCCGTCCTCGACGGCGTCCTCGACAGCTACCACGCGCTGTTCGCCGACAACACCCCCGTGGTGAACCTGCGGATGAAGGACCTCGGCACCGAGATGCAGCGGCGCGCGACCTGGGACGCGGCGCTCGACGCCGGCCAGGTGACCGCGTACCGCATCGGCGACACGGTCACCGTCCAGGCCCCCGACGGCGTGGCCGTGCCCGCGACCCTGCCGACCGGCGCCACGCGGGGCGGCAGCGCGTTCGGCTCCGCGTACGCGGGCGAGGTCTCCGGCTGGACCACCGCGGCGGGACAGCCGTTCGCGCTGTCCCTTCCCTCCTCCGCCGCCGCCCCGGCCGCGACCGCCCACCCGGCGGACTCCGCGACCGCCTCCACCGCTCCCCCGACCACGGTGCCGGCCGGTGCGGCCGAGCAGGTGCCGTACGTCCCTGAGGACTGAGTCCGGCCCGCACCACGGGCCCGGCCGCACCCTGCGCGGCCGGGCCCGCTACGACCGTCACCCACCTCGGCCGTGGAGCCATCCATGCACGTTCAGCACGGCGCGCGCCGCTCCGGCTCGACGCGTGTCACCCTGCTCACCGAAGGTACCTACCCGCACAGTCACGGCGGGGTGAGCGTCTGGTGCGACCAGCTCGTCACCGGCATGCCCGATCTCGACTTCGAGGTCCTCGCCGTCACCGGCACCGGACGTGAACCCGTCGTGTGGGACGTCCCGCGCCAGGTCACGCGCGTGGTCTCCGTCCCCATGTGGGGTCCCGCGCCCGAGGGCCGCCCGCCCCGGGGCCGCGCGCGCAACCAGCTCACCACCGCCTACGAGCAGTTCCTGACGGCTCTGCTCGACCCCGGTGCCGAGGACGGCTTCGCCGCCGCCCTCTACGCGATGGCACGGGCCGCGACGAACGGCACGCTCAGTCCCTTCCTCCGCGGCGACCTCGCGATCGGGGTCCTCACCGCGGTGTGGAACCGCCCCGGCCTGGCCGTGCGGGAGGCCCGCCCCACCCTGCACGACGCGATCACCGCCACCGCCCTGCTGGAGCACGCCCTGCGACCCCTGGCCACAGCGCCGCCCCGGACCGGGGTCGCCCACGCGGTCAGCGGCGGCGTCGCGGTGCTGCCGGGCCTCACCGCGCTCGAACAGCACGGCGTGCCGCTGCTGCTGACCGAGCACGGCGTCTATCTGCGCGAGCGCTACCTCGGCTACCGCACCGCCCGCTACCGCTGGCCCGTGAAGGCCGTCGTCCTCGGGTTCTTCCGGCTGCTCGCCGAGGAGACCTACCGCCGTGCGGCGCTGATCACCCCGGGCAACCGGTACAACCGGCTGTGGGAGGAACAGGGCGGCGCCGCGCCCGAGTCGATCCGCACCGTGTACAACGGCGTCGACCCGGCCGCCTTCCCGCCGGCCGGTCCGGAGCCGGAGCGGCCCACCCTCAGCTGGGCCGGGCGGGTCGACCCGATCAAGGACCTGGAGACCCTCATCCGCGCGTTCGCCCTGGTCCGCGGCCGGCTCCCGGACGCCGCGCTGCGCCTGTTCGGCGGGACGCCGCGGGGCGGGGAGAGCTACCGGGAGCGGTGCCGGGCGCTGGCAGCGGAGCTGGGGCACGGCGACGCGGTCAGCTTCGAGGGCCGGGTCGACGACATCAAGGACGCCTACGCCGCCGGGAACGTCGTGATGCTCTCCAGCATCAGCGAGGGCTTCCCGTTCACCCTGATCGAGGCCATGTCGTGCGGGCGGGCGACCGTCTCCACGGACGTCGGCGGAGTGCGCGAGGCCGTCGGGGACACCGGCCTGGTCGTGCCGCCGCGCGACCCGGCGCGGATGGCCGCCGCCGCGCTGGACCTGCTGGCCGATCCGGAGCGCCGGCGCCGGATGGGCGAGGCGGCCCGGCTCCGGGTGGTCGAGCAGTTCACCCTGCGCCAGACCGTCGACACCTTCCGCTCCATCTATCTGGAGCTGTCGGCGCTCGGCCGGATGTGGACACCGGACGCCCGTCCGACGCCCGCCCCGGCGGACCGTCCGGCGGCCGCGAGGACAGGGAGCCTGGCCGGATGAGCGGACCGATGGCCCTCGAACCGGACGGCGGGGAGCAGGACACCCTGTCGCTGCGGCTGTCCGAGACCCCCCTGTCCCGCAGACGGGTCCGCCACGACCGCACGCCGGCCCTGCGCCGGCCGCGCTGGGGCGCGGACCACGCCGCGGTCGACGCGCTCGCCGCCGAACTGGCCGACGGCATCGGCCCGGCGGTCCACCCCTACGAGGTCGCCGCGCTCCTGGAGTCGGAGGGGCTGACCGCCGAGGTGATCAAGGAGCGGTACGGCCACCCGGACATCTTCTCCCTCGCCGCCGCCCTGTACGAGCGGGTGCCGCGCACCTTCCCGGAACCCCCGCCGCCGGCCGACCCGTGGCGCCCGGACCACGTGCGGTGCGCCCTGCGCGGCGCTCTGTTCGCCCTGCCGGGGCTCGCCTATCTGCTCGTCGCGCCGCTGTGGCACGCCGAACGGACCGTCCTGGTCCTGGTCGTGGCCGGGCTCGTCTCCTGGGCGTGGGGCCAGGCGCTCGGCCACCGGGCCTTCCTGCGGATGAGCACGGGGCGCCGGGAGGCGGGCCGCACCCTGCTCAAGGGGGCTCCGGTGGGTGCCCTGGTGGCGACGGCGACGGCGTGGCCCGTCGCCGGTTCCGGTGCCGCCGTGCCGGCCGCCGGGGCGCAGTCGGTGTATCTCGCGGCGGCCGGTGTACTGCTGGTGCTGGGCGGGGAACGGCTGCTGCTGGCCGCGCTGACGCCGGTGATCGCGGGTGCCGCGGTGCTCCCGTGGTGGGAGCCGGGCCCCCTGCTGCGGGCCGGGCTGCCGCTGCTGGCGCTGCTGGGCACCGTGGCCGCGGCGGGCTGGACCCTGCGCGCCGCCCTGGCCGGCCCCCGGGTCGCGGGAGCCGCCCGGCCCGCGTTGCTGAGTTCGCTGCCCTACGGCCTGTTCGGTCTGGCCGCCGGGACGCTGGTGCTGCTCACCGGCCGGGAGCAGCCGTACGCGGTGATCGTGCTGACCGTCAGCATGGGGCCGGCCGAGTGGCTGCTGTACCGGTACCGCGGACTGTCCGTGGCGGCGCTGCGGCGGACCGGCACCCCGGCCGCCTTCCGGCTCCGGTCGGCGGGCGTCCTCGCCCTGTGCCTGAGCGCCTACCTGCTGCCCCTCCTCCCGGCGGCGCTGCTCACCGGCTCGGCCCCGGCGCCGCTGCTGCTGCTCGCGGCGGCCCTGTGGGCGGCCCTGCTGCTCCAGGCGTTCGGCGTGGCGTGGCTGCCGGCCGGGGTGTGCCTCACGGCCGCCGCGGCGGCCGCCGCGCTCACCCGCCTCGGGCCGCCGTCGGGCACCGACGCGCTGTCGCTGTGTTGCGGCGTCGCCGCCCTGTGTCTCACGGCGGGCGCGCTGCGCCTGCTGGGACGGCCCGCCCCGCACGCGTGACCGTCCGGCCCGCGGGCGGCGAGAGAGCCGCGCCCGGACCGGACGACGCACCACCCAACCCCCCACAAGGATGCACAAATGACCGGAAGGAAGCACCAGTTGACCACCGCACCGCTCGCCGCCGTCACCGGGGCCGAGGGCTTCATCGGCTCGCACCTGACTCAGGCGCTGGTCGCCTCCGGGCACCGGGTGAGGGCCATGGCGCAGTACAACTCCTTCTCCTCCTACGGCTGGCTGGAGACGCTGCCCCAGGACGTCCTCGACCACGTGGAGATCGTCCTCGGTGACGTCCGGGACCCCGGCTCCGTCCGGGACCTCCTCGAAGGCGCCGACTGCGCCTACCACTTGGCCGCGCTCATCGCGATCCCGTACTCCTACCGCGCTCCGCACAGCTACGTGGACACCAATGTCACCGGTACCCTCAACGTGCTGGAGGCGGTGCGCGCCCTGGGTACGCCCCGGCTGGTGCACACCTCCACCAGCGAGACCTACGGGACCGCGCAGACGGTGCCGATCACCGAGGACCACCCGATCAACACCCAGTCCCCGTACGCGGCTTCGAAGGCGGGCGGCGACCGGCTGGCCGACAGCTACTACGCGAGCTTCGGCACGCCCGTGGTGACGCTGCGGCCCTTCAACACCTTCGGCCCGCGCCAGTCGATGCGGGCCGTCATCCCCACCGTCATCGGCCAGGTGGCCGCGGGCGAACGCACCATCACCCTCGGGGACCTGCGCCCCACCCGGGACTTCAGCTACGTCAAGGACACCGCGCAGGCGTTCCTCGCGGTCGGCGGCGCGCCCGCCGGGCAGGTCGTGGGCCGCACCTTCAACGCGGGTACCGGCGGGGAGATCTCGGTCGGCGACCTCGTCACGCTGATCGGCAAGGTGATGGACACCGACCTCGACGTGCGCGAGGACAGCGCGCGCATCCGGCCCGCGGCCTCCGAGGTGATGCGGCTGGTCTGCGACGCGAGCCGGCTCACCGCGGCGACCGGCTGGCGGCCCGCGCACTCCCTGGAGGAGGGCCTCGCGCACACCGTGGAGTTCTTCCGCGACCCGGTGAACCTCGCCCGCTACAAGACCGGCATCTACAACATCTGACCCGCCGCACGTCCACGAAGGACTCGAAGGACACCACGGACACCACGGACACCAAGGAGGAGTCCCATGCACGCAGTGATCCTGGCGGGAGGCAAGGGCGTCCGGCTGCGGCCCTACACCACCGCGCTGCCCAAGCCGCTCGTGCCCATCGGCGACCAGCACGCCATTCTGGAGATCGTGCTGCGCCAGCTCGCGACGGCGGGTTTCACCAGCTGCACCATAGCCATCGGTCATCTGGGCGAGATCATCCGCGCCTATGTGGGCGACGGCAGACAGTGGGGCATGACCGTCGACTACGCCACCGAGGCCAGCCCGCTCGGCACCATGGGCCCGCTGCTCACCATGCGCGAGCGGCTGCCCGAGACGTTCCTCGTCATGAACGGCGACGTCCTCACCGACCTCGACTTCGGGGAGGTGCTGCGCACGCACCGCGGCTCCGGGGCGCCGCTGACCATCGCCACGTACGCCCGCAAGGTGCACATCGACTTCGGGGTGCTGACCACCGACGACCGGCGCGTCGTCGCCTTCACCGAGAAGCCGAGCATGGACTACCGCGTCTCCATGGGCGTGTACGGGCTCTCCCGGACGACGCTCGACGGCTACACCCCCGGGCTGCCGCTGGGCTTCGACGAGCTGGTCATCGACCTGCTCGGGACGCAGAACCCGCCGCACGCCTACGAGTTCGACGGATACTGGCTGGACATCGGCCGCCCGGACGACTACGACCGGGCCAACGCCGAGTTCACCACCCGCAAGTCGCTGCTGCTCAAGGGAGCCTGACCACCCGATGCGCATTCTCGTCCTGGGCTTCACCGGCTATCTGGGCGGCCATGTCGCCGGTCACCTGCGCGCCCTCGCGGGCGTGCGGGTGCTCGGCGGCGGCCGCTCCCCCGCCGCGGAGTCCGGCATCGACCTCGCCACCGCCCGCGCGGACGAGCTGGCCCGGATCCTGGCCGACGCCGCGCCCGACGCGGTGGTCAACTGCGCGGGCGCGACCGGCGGTGACGCGGTGACCCTCACCGAGGTCAACTCCCGTGGCCCCGCGGTGCTCTGCGCGGCGCTGCGCAAGGCCGCGCCGACGGCCCGGCTGGTGCATCTCGGTTCGGCCGCCGAGTACGGTCCGGGCGTCCCGGACCTCCCGGCGACCGAGTCGGCGCCCACACGTCCGCTGTCCGTGTACGGCGCCACCAAGCTCGCCGGCACGGTCGCGGTCACCACGTCGGGGCTCGACGCGGTGGTGCTGCGGGTGGGCAACCCGGTGGGGGCCGGCGCCCCGGCGGCCGGGCTGCCCGGCCGGGTCGCCGGTCTGCTGCGGGAGGCCGGGCAGGACCCCGGGGCGGTGCTCCGGCTCGGCGACCTGTCGGCGTACCGCGACTTCGTCGACGCGCGTGACGTGGCACGGGCGGCGGCGCTCGCGGTGTCGGCCCCGGGGCCGCTGCCGGCCGTCCTGAACATCGGCGGCGGACGGGCCGTCGCGGTGCGGGACCTGGTGCGTACGCTGGCCCGGGTCGCCGGGTTCCGGGGGCGGATCGAGGAACACGGAGCCGATTCCGCCCGGTCGGCGCAGGTCTCGTGGCAGTGCTCCGACATCGCGGCCGCCGCGGAGGCGCTCGGCTGGCGGCCGTCGTACACCCTCGACGACTCCCTCGCCGCGCTGTGGAGCGCCGCGGCGCCGCGGGAAGGCGACCGGATCCCGTGAACCTGCTCGTTCCGCTGTACGTCCACCCGGCCGAGGACCCCGGTGCCTGGCACCGCTTGATCGGGGCGGCCGCCGACACCTATGCGGTGGTGCTCAATCCGGCGGGCGGCCCCGGCCCGAGACCCGACCCCGCCTTCACCGCGGCGGCCGGGGCGCTGCGGACGGCCGGTGCCCGGCTGCTCGGCTATGTCGACACCGACTACGGCACCCGCGACCCGGCCGCGGTGACGGACGACGTCGTCCGCTACCGCGAGTGGTACGGCACCGACGGCTGCTTCCTCGACCAGGTGACCGCCGCGCCGGACGAGTTGCCCGCCTGCCGGCGCCTCGTGCGGTCGGTGCGCAGGCTCGGTGCCGCGCCGGTGGTCCTCAATCCCGGCGTCCACCCGGCACCGGGGTACGCCCGGCTCGCCGACCTCGTCGTCACCTTCGAGGGCCACTGGTCGGCCTACGTGTCGGCGTTCAGCAGACCCACGTGGACGGCACGGCACCCGCCGGAGCGGTTCTGCCATCTCGTGTACGGGGTGCCCGAGGCGCTGGTGCCCCTCGCCGTCCGCACCGCGGGTGACCGGGGCGCGGCCGTCGCCGGACCCGTGACCGGTGAACTCCCCAATCCCTGGGCGCAGTTGACGCCCGCACTGACGGAGGCGAAGCGATGAGACGTGCCGCGTGGGTGTGCGGGCTGGTGACGGCCCTGGCACTGACCGCGTGTTCGGGCCCGGACGGCGGGGGGCGGGCCGGCGGACCGGCGGAACCCACCGGGGGCGGCCCCGCCGCGAGCACTGCGGACGGCCCGGCCGCGAGCGGGCGGCCCACGCCGTCCGGGACCGCGCGGTCGGCCTCCCCGGGCACCCGGCCCTCGCACCCGTCGGCGCCGGACGGCGAGCAGCGCTGGCAGCCGCGCCCCGGTCTGGCCTGGCAGTGGCAGCTCGACGGCAGGGCCGACCCGTCCGTCGACGTCCCCGTCTACGACATCGACGGCTTCGAGAACTCCGCGGCGGACGTGGCCCGGTTGCACCGCGCCGGCCGGAAGGTCATCTGCTACGTCAACGTCGGCGCGTGGGAGGACTTCCGCCCGGACAAGGACGCCTTCCCGAAGTCCGTGCTCGGTGCCGCCAACGGGTGGGCGGGCGAGCGCTGGCTGGACGTCCGGCGCCTGGACGTGCTGCGGCCGGTCATGGAACGCCGTATGGACATGTGCCGCGCCAAGGGGTTCGACGCCGTGGAGCCCGACCTGGTGGAGGGGTACGCCGACAAGACGGGATTCCCGCTGACCGCGGACGACCAGCTCGCCTACAACCGCATGATCGCCGAGATCGCGCACGCACGCGGGCTGGCGGTGGGGCTGAAGAACGACCTCCCGCAGATCCCGCGGCTCGTCGGGCAGTTCGACTTCGCGGTCAACGAGGAGTGCGCGCAGTACGACGAGTGCGGCGAGCTGCGGCCGTTCATCGCGGCCGGCAAGGCGGTCTTCCACGTCGAGTACGCCGAGCCGACCGGCGCGTTCTGCGCCGAGTCACGTGAGCTGAGGCTGTCGTCCATGCGCAAGAAGCTGGATCTCGGGGTGTGGCGCCAGCCCTGCTGAGGAGCGGCGGGACCCGGGGCCGGGCCGTGCGGCGCGGGGCGCCGCACGTGCCCGCCCCGCGCTTGGCCGGCTGCCGGGTCCGTGGCGCGGATCCGGTGGATCCGCGGCGGATCCCGCCGGGAAGCGCGGGGCACCGTCCGGGATCACGGTGTGAGGTACGCCTCCACCTCGCTGAACTGGCCTGCGGGCCAGCCGGTGTTGGCGGTGACGGTCAGCCGCAGATAGCGCAGGCTGGTGCCGCTCGGCAGGGCGACGGTGGCCGTGTTCCCGGTGGCCGGGTCGAACCGGTAGCCCTGCGCGCCGGCCACGGTGGAGTAGGTCTGGCCGTCGGTGCTGCCGAGCACCGTGACGGTCTGGGTGCGCGCGCCCCAGGCCGTGGAGGGCGGCAGCCTCAGGGCCACGCGGCGCACCGCCTGGGCGGAGCCGAGGTCGACCGTCAGGGACTGCGGGAAGGCGTTGTTGGTGGACTCCCAGTAGCTGTTCGCGTCACCGTCGACCGCCTTGCCCGGCGTGTAGACGTCCACGGAGCCGGTGGCACTGGCGGGACGGCCCTTCGCCAGGTTGGTGGTCGGGTCGGGGCCGGGGTTGCCCTGGCCGGGCTGCGGCCAGGCCGAGCAGTCGGACCAGGTGGTGTTCCAGCCGGAGTTGCCGCTGCCGTCCGTGAGGGCGAAGGTACCCGAGGGGTAGGGGCAGTTGTAGATGCCGGCGGCGCCGACCGCGGAGGCGGTGACGTTGCGGAGGGTGGCGGCGCCCTGCACCTCCGCCTGCACCACGACGGTCCCGGTGCCGCGCACCGTCGCACCGTCCACGGTGACGTTCCTGACCGCGTAGCCCTGCCCGCTGCCGGAGACGAACTCGAAGGCGCTGTAGGGGCTGTCGGTGATGGTGGTGTTGGTGATGTTGACGGTCGCGTTGATGGCGCTGTCGTAGGCGTCGACGCGCAGCGCGCCCATGGGGTGGTTCCAGTTGGGGTTCAGGGCGCCGGTGCGCACGAGGGTGTTGCCGTCGACGGTGATGGTGCCGGCCAGGGGGGAGAAGGGGTCGGCGAACTTCTGGTTGGAGATCGCGATGCCGCTGCCGAGGGCGTTGGTGTCGGAGATCAGGTTGTTCTTCACGGCGATGTTCGTACCGCCGTAGACGGCGATGCCGTTGGCGAGGTTGGGCTGCGAGATGGTGTTGTTCTCGAAGCTGCTGTCGGTGTCGGCCGCGTACAGGGACCACATGGCCAGGGAGTCGTCGCCCTGGTTGCGCAGGAAGTTGTTCCGGACCCGGACGCCCTTGGCGTTGCCGTTGAGGTTGAGGCCGTCGGCGGTGGTGTCGAGGATGCGGTTGTTCTCGACGACCAGGTTGTCGTTGTTGCCCATCAGCCACAGGCCGACCTTGACGTGCTGGATCCACATGCCCGACACCGAGCTGTTCGGTCCGAGCGATCCGTTGACGAAGTTGTCGGGGCTGGAGTCGACGCGTTCGGTGACCTCGCCGAGGACCGCGAAGTCCTTGATGTGGACGTTGCCCGCGGAGCTGGACTGGTCGATGAAGCGGGAGGTGTGGACGACGGAGTACCAGTTGCCGGCGCCCTGGAGGGTCACGTTCTGCACGCCGCTGAGCGAGGACGTCAGTTTGTAGTCGCCCGGCGGGATCCACACCACACCGCCCTGGGCGGCGGCGATGGCGTCCCGGAACGCCTGGGTGGAGTCGCCGTTGCCGCTGGGGTCGGCGCCCTTGGAGGTGACGGAGACGGATCCGGCGGGCTGGCCGGCCGCCGCGGCCACCTGCTCGAAGTCGGCGACGTCCACGGTGACCTGGGTGCCGGTGGACTGGAAAGCGATCTTGTCGCCGGCCTGCACGTTCTGGCCGAGCAGCAGGCGGGCGTTGTCGAAGAAGTGGTGGGTCTTGGCGCCCGCGATCCAGCCGGTGTCGACGTAGGAGTACTTGGAGGTGACCGTGAGGGTCTTCGCCAGTTTCTGCCCGTTGACGTACACGTCGAGCGTGCCGGACTGGCCGTCGGGGACGTTGTAGGAGACGTTCACGGCGTTGGCCGCGCGCGGCGCGGTGAACTCGACGCGTTGGCCCGAGGTGATCCGTACGGCCTGCCGTCCGGACGCCTCGGACGCGAGGGTGCCCTGGGTGTAGTCGGGGCCGATCTTCGTGCCGGTGGTGGTCGCCGACTCGGCCTCGACGGAGGTGAAGGGCAGGGTGGCGCCGGCTGCCGCGTGTGCGGACGGCGCGAGCGTGACGAGCATGCCGGCGGCCAGGGCGACGGCCGCGCCGATTGCCGGCATGCGCCTGACAGCCTTGCGGGTGCTGCTGTGCATGTGCTGATCCCTTCGTGGGGTGCGGGGATAGCGGAGGTGCGGTGGCGGCTCGGCCGCGGGGCCGAGCCACCGGGTGCGGGGGTGGGGCGGCGGCTCAGGCGCGCAGCCAGGCCGCCGTGTCCTGCGGCAGCCGGCCCGTCTCGTCCAGGGGGCCGCTGGTGAGCAGGAGTTCGCTGTGCGCGGGCAGGTCGGCGGGGGCCTCGCCGAGGTTCACCACACAGATGGTGCCCGGCGCACGGGTGAAGGCGAGCACTCCGTCGGGGGCGGGCAGCCAGCCGAGCGGGGCGTCCCCGAAGGCGGGGCGCAGCCGGATCGCCGCGCGGTAGAGGGCGAGCATCGAGGCGGGATCCCGCTGCTGCCGGTCGGCCGCGTACTGTGTCCAGCCGGCCGGCTGCGGCAGCCACGGCTCCTCGCGGGACCCGAAGCCCGCGTACGGTGCCTCGGCCGTCCACGGCAGCGGTACCCGGCAGCCGTCGCGGCCCGGGTCGGTGCCGCCGGAGCGGAAGTACATGGGGTCCTCGATGCGGTCGAGCGGGATGTCGGCCTCGGGCAGGCCGAGTTCCTCGCCCTGGTAGACGTAGACGGCGCCCGGCAGGGCCAGCGACAGCAGCGCGGCGGCCCGCGCGCGCCGGGTGCCGAGGGCGAGGTCGGCCGGGGTGCCGAAGGTCTTGGCGGCGAAGTCGAAGCCGGTGTCCGTACGGCCGTAGCGGGTGGCCGTACGGGTCACGTCATGGTTGCACAGCACCCAGGTGGCGGGGGCGCCCACCGGGGCGTGCTCGGCGAGGGTCGTGTCGATCGAGTCGCGCAGCCGCGCCGCGTCCCACGGGCAGGACAGGAAGGAGAAGTTGAAGGCCGTGTGCAGTTCGTCGGGGCGGAGGTAGCGGGCGAAGCGCTCGGGGTCGGGCAGCCACACCTCGCCGACGAAGACGCCGTCGTAGTCGTCGGCCACGGATCGCCAGGAGCGGTAGATGTCGTGGAGTTCGTCGCGGTCGACGAACGGGTTGGGGTCCCGGCCCGCAACGAAGTCCGGCAGCGCGGGATCCTTGGCGAGCAGGGCGGCGGAGTCGATGCGGACGCCCGCCACTCCCCGCTCGAACCAGAAGCGCAGGATGTCCTCGTGCTCCTGGCGGATCGCCGGGTGGGCCCAGTTGAGGTCGGGCTGCTCGGGGGTGAACAGGTGCAGGTACCAGTCGCCGTCCGGGAGGCGGGTCCACACCGGTTCGGTGGAGCCGACGAACTGGGACGGCCAGTCGTTGGGCGGCAGTTCGCCGTGCTCGCCGCGTCCGGGCCGGAAGTGGAAGAGGTCGCGCTCGGGGCTGCCCGGGGGCGCGGCGAGCGCTGCGGTGAACCACGGGTGCTGGTCGGAGACGTGGTTCGGTACGACGTCGACGATGGTGCGGATGCCCAGTTCCTGGGCCTCCGAGATCAGCTTCTCCGCCTCGGCGAGGGTGCCGAAGGCCGGATGGATGGCCCGGTAGTCGGCGACGTCGTAGCCGCCGTCCTTGAGCGGCGACACGTACCACGGCGTGAACCACAGTGCGTCCACGCCGAGTTCGGCGAGGTACGGGAGCTTGGCGCGGACTCCCGCGAGGTCCCCGGTGCCGTCCCCGTCGCCGTCCGCGAAACTGCGCACGTAGACCTGGTAGATGACGGCGGAGCGCCACCAGTCGGTCCGGTTGTGGGCATGGGTGGGCTGTCCCACTGTGCGTGCCTTTCTGTCGAGGGGAGGCCGTGTCAGCCCTTGGTGCTGCCCGCGCTGATTCCGGCGATGATGTGCCGCTGGAAGACGAGGAACAGGGCCACCATCGGGATGCTGGCGATCACCATGGCGGCGACCAGCACGGTCAACTGGATGTTCTGCGACAACTGGACCAGGGCCACACTGATGGGCTGCTTGTCGGTGTCGGAGAAGACCATCAGCGGCCACAGGAAGTCCTGCCACACGGCGACCAGCGCGAAGATCGAGACCACGCCGAGGACCGGCCGGGACATGGGCAGCACGATCGACCACAGGACGCGCAGCTTTCCGGCGCCGTCGATCTCGGCGGCCTCCAGTACGTCGCGCGGGAGCTGGTCGAAGAACCGCTTGAGGAGGTAGAGGTTGAAGGCGTTGGCGACGGCCGGCAGCCAGATCGCCAGGGGGTCGTTGAGCAGGCTCGTGTGGATCAGCGGCAGATCGGCGACCGTCAGGTACTTCGGTACGACCATGGCCTGGGCCGGGACCATCAGGGTGGCCAGGATGCCGCCGAGCACCACCTTGCCGAAGGCGGGTCTCAGCTTGGACAGCGCGTAGGCGGCGGCCGTGCAGAACACCAGCTGGAACACCCAGGCGCCGGCGGCCTGGACCACCGTGTTCCACAGGTGCTGCGGCAACTGCATGAGATCCCAGGCGTCGGTGAAGCCGCCGGTGTGCCACGCCTTCGGGATCAGGGTGGGCGGGGTCTGCGCCACCTCGTCCGGCGACTTCATCGCGCCGGTCACCATCCAGTAGACCGGGAAGAGGAAGGCAAGCGCGAACAGCAGGACGACGCCGGTGAACACGGTCCAGTAGACCGCCTTGCCGCGCGGACGGGCCAGCACCGCAGGGGAGACCAGGGTCCGGGTGCTCATGCGTCCCCCTCGGAGCGGGTGAACCGCAGGTAGACGGCGGAGAAGGCGCCGAGCAGCACCAGGAGCATCACGCTGAGCGCGCACGCCCCGCCGAAGTCGTTGTAGAGGAAGGCGTACTTGTAGATCAGGTACAGGACGGTGACCGTGGCGTTCTCCGGGCCGCCGCCCGTGATGACGAACGGTTCCGTGAACACCTGCATGGTGGCGATGATCTGGAGGAGCATCAGCATCAGGATGACGAACCTGGTCTGCGGGATCGTCACGTGCCGCACGCGCTGGAGGAGGCTCGCGCCGTCCAGTTCGGCCGCCTCGTACAGCTCGCCGGGGATGGACTGGAGGGCGGCGAGGTAGATCAGGACGGTGCCGCCCATGTTCGCCCAGGTCGCCACGATCACCAGGGAGATCAGGGCGGTGTCGGCGCCGTTGGACCAGTTCGAGGTGGGCAGGTGCAGGAAGCGCAGCGCCTCGTTGGCGAGGCCGGCCCCCGGGTCGTAGAACCACTTCCACAGCAGGGCGCTGACCACCGGCGGGATCATCACCGGCAGATAGACCACGACCCGGAAGAACGCCTTGGCGTGCCGCAGTTCGTTGAGGACCAGGGCGAGCACGAAGGGGACCGCGAAGCCGATGAGCAGGGCCAGCAGCGTGAAGGTGAGCGTGTTGCGCCAGGCCGCCGCGAACTCCGGGTCGTGCCAGACCCGGGTGAAGTTGGCGGTGCCGACCCACTCGGGCGGTGCGCCCGGGGTGTACTTCTGGAAGGCGATCACGACGGCGCGGATCGCCGGGTACCAGGAGAACAGGGCGAAGCAGACGAGGCCGCCGAGGAGGAATCCGTAGGCGTGGAGTTGGTCGAGGAGGCGGCGCCGCCCCCGGCCCCCTACCGGGGGCGGCGCCGGAATGTGGCGTACGGCGATCGCGGGGGCGTCTCGCCGTGCGGCCGTCTTCGTCATCGTCGTCAGCCCCGGGACAGAATGCTGTCGATCTTGCCGGAGGCGTCCCCCAGGAGCTGGTCGATGTCCGCGTCCTTCTTGGTGAGGACGGCGGAGACGACGCCGTCGAGGACGGAGTAGATCTGCTGGGCGTTGGGCGGCTCGATCTTCATCTGGAGCTTCTGGTTGCCGTCCAGGAACGCCTGGTAGTTCTCCACCGGGACGTTGGCGTTGGCCTTCTTGACCTCCTGGTCCTTGGCGTCGGCGGCGCCGGTGAACAGGCGCGGCTCCGGCAGGCCGACCGGGGCGTCGTTCTTCTTGGCGCGGGCGTAGTCGCCGAGGAAGCCGGAGCCGGGGGTGAGGAACATGTGGTCGAGCCACTTGAGGCCGGCCCGGATCTGCTCGGGCGAGTCCTTCTTGTTGAACATGTATCCGTCGCCGCCGACGAGGGTGGCCTGGCCGCCGGGCATCGGGGCGATCGCCAGGTCGTCGTAGTTGCCGCCCTTCTCCTTGACCAGGATCGGGATGTTGTCGGGGGCGGAGAGGTACATGCCGAGCTTTCCGGAGCCCATCATCTGCTGGACGTCGTTGAGGATGAGCAGTTGCTTGCTGCCCATGGAGTTGTCGGTCCAGCGCATGTCGTGCAGGTTCTGCAGGACGGCGTGGCCCTCGGGGGTGTCGACGGATGCCTTCTTGCCGTCTTCGCTGACGACGTCGCCGCCCTGTGAGTACATCTCGGCGGTGAAGTGCCAGCCGCCCTGGTTCTGCGCGCTGTAGTCGGCGTAGCCGACGGTTCCGCCGCCGAGCGCGGCGATCTTCTTGGCGTCGGCGCGGACCTCTTCCCAGGTGGCCGGCGGCTTGTCGGGGTCGAGGCCCGCCTTCTCGAAGAGCTTGCGGTTGTAGATCAGGCCCATCGAGTAGCCGGTGCGCGGGATGCCGTAGATCTTCCCGTCGACGGTGAAGATGTCGCGCAGTTGCTGCTGGATGGTGTCGTAGCTCTTGAGCTCCTTGACGTACGGGGTGAGGTCCGCGGCCTGGTTGATGTCCACGACGTGCTTGACGTCGGTGAAGTAGGTGTAGAAGACGTCCTCCATCTGCCCGCCGGCGAGCTTGGCGTCGAACGTCTTCGGGTCCTGGCAGGGGAAGGCGTCGTGGGCGACGACGTCGATGTCCGGGTTCTGCTTCTCGAAGGAGGCGATGTCCTCCTCGAAGAACTTCCGGTCGACCTTGGCGCTCTTGGGCGGCTCGCAGTTGACGGTGATGCGAGTCTTGCCGTCGGCCGACTCGTCGCCGGACGACCCGCAGGCCGTGGCGACGAGGGCAAGGGAGGAACAGACGCCGATCGCGACGAAGGTACGACGGAACCCGGTGCTTGACATCGGTGGACCCCTCTGGACAGGAGCTGTGGGTGCCGCACACTCAAGCATCGAGACCAGAGGTTCGCAAGATGTCGCGCAGAATCTGTAATTATTTGACAGTGGAATGGGATCTACTGCACCTCAGCCACGCGGCGCTTGCGCGGTGGAACCACGGACCACCAGCTCGGGCTCGAACAGCAACTCGTCGGCGGGTACGGCGGTTCCGCCGATCTGCGCGTTGAGCAGTTCGACCGCGGCCTTGCCCATCGACTCGATGGGCTGGCGGACGGTGGTGAGCGGCGGTTCGGTGCAGTTCATCAGCGCGGAGTCGTCGTAGCCGACGACCGAGACCTGAGTGGGCACGTCGAGTCCCTTGCGCCGGGCGGCCCGTACCACGCCCAGTGCGAGCGGGTCGCTGGCGCAGATGAAACCGGTGACCCCGCGGTCGATGAGCTTGGCGCCCGCCGCGTGTCCGCCCTCGATCGAGAAGATCGCCCGCGCCACGTGCTCGTCCGGCAGCTCCCCCGCCACGGCGCGGGCCGCGGCCAGCTTCCGCGCCGAGGGCATGTGGTCGCCCGGCCCGAGGACCAGGCCGATCCGTTCGTGCCCGAGGGAGGCGAGGTGGCGCCACGCCTGCTCCACGGCGACCGCGTCGTCGCAGGACACCGCGGGGAACCCGAGGTCCGCTATGGCCGCGTTGACCAGCACCACCGGGATGTTGCGGTCGGCGAGCTGCCGGTAGTGGTCGTGCGGGGCCTCCGCCTGGGCGTACAGACCGCCGGCGAAGACGACGCCGGAGACCTGCTGTTGCAGCAGCAGCTCCACGTAGTCCGCCTCGGAGACACCGCCCTTGGTCTGGGTGCACAGCACCGGAGTGAGCCCGAGCTGGGCCAGCGCACCCCCGATGACCTCGGCGAAGGCCGGGAAGATGGGGTTTTGCAGTTCGGGCAGGACCAGGCCGACCAGCCGGGCCCGCTCTCCGCGCAGCTGGGTGGGCCGTTCGTAGCCGAGGACGTCGAGGGCGGACAGCACCGCCTGCCGGGTGGCTTCGGAGACTCCGGGCTTGCCGTTGAGCACCCGGCTGACCGTGGCCTCGCTGACCCCGACCTTCTTCGCCACTTCCGCAAGTCGTCGCGTCATGGGCGCAAGAATAGCGCAAGATACGCAAGGGGCTTGCATTACCCCTGGGGCGCGCGATGCGTCCGGCCAGGTGGACCCGCCCGGCGCCGTCGGCGACCTGAACGCCGGCGGTGCCGGGTCAGGGCTCCGGTGTGGGTACGACGGTCAGATGGGCGGCCGTACCTCGGGTGCGGCGTGGCCGGCGGGCGGCGGCCGCGGGGCGACGGGGGTCACGCAGGACGAAGGTGATGCGGCTGTGGCCCAGCTCCCTCAGGGTCTTCGGGGTGTCGTCGACGATGCGGCAGTCGGTGGCGCCCCAGCGCGGGTCCGGATGCAGCAGCGGGCGGACGGCGCCGTCGTGCTCGGCGGCGGCCGCGCCGACCACGCGGATCCAGTGCGGCAGTCCGTGCCGAAAGGCGGCCTCCATGATCGGGTCCTGGGCGATCTCCCGGCGGATCGCCTGGAGTCCGTGGTCGTGGGCGTACCGCTCCAGGTCTGCCTTGAAGCGGGCCAGCATCGGCAGGGCCCAACTCGACTCGTGTTCCCCGAGCACCGTGCCGGCGTCGGGGTGGAACAGGACGAAGCGGAGGAAGTTGTCGCCGGGCATGGCCGTGGGATGCGATCCGACACCGCGGAAAAGTGTCTCGAACGCACCGTTCGCCAACACCACGTCCCAGCGGTGATCGACGACGAGCGACGGGAACGCGACCGCGTCCAGGAGCACGGCGTAGTCCTGGAGGTACGCCTGGACCTCGCGGCCCCCGGGGACCGGCCGCGGCGCCGGCCGCCGCCCACCTGCCTGATATGCCATCGGGAGGTCACCCCTCTTGCCTCTGCGGCCTTCACGCGGCGTTGTGATCCTGCTGCTAGACGGCGTCCATGTCAACTATCGTGGCATTTCCACCTCGTTGACGGCTGAAATTGGCCACAGTTGTGGCGGGACCTGGATGCGGGTTCCGGGCAGGGGCTACTCTCCGGGAAGTTCACGGCAGCCCCTGGTGGCAAGCCACCGCATCCCCTGAGAGACCTAGGAGTCCTGTCGGTGACGGATGGCTACGAGGATCCGGGCGCCACGGCGACCGCCCAGCTGCCGGCCGTCGTCGCACGCGTCACCGCGCTCGCCGACCGGCTCGGTGTGCCGCACCCCGAAGTCTTCGACGTCGGGCGGCTCTCCGTCGCCTGCGGCGTCCCCGAACCCGTCGTCGGGGCCCTGCTGAGCGGCCGCCCCGCGGGCGAACCCGATGTCCAGGCCCGGTTCCTGCAACGCCTGGACCTGCTGCGCCGCACCCGGCTCAAGCCCAACGGACGCAGGTACACCCAGCAGGAGATCGCCGACGGCGCGGGCATGTCACGGCAGCAGGCCGGCGCCCTCATCAACGGCGACCGGCGCCCCACCATGGAGCACTGCGACGCCCTGCAACGCTTCTTCCGGGTGCACGCCGGATTCCTCACCGCGGAGGACCCCGAGGCCGTCGCGGGCGCACTCCAGCGCACCGAGCAGGAGCTGCTGCAGAAGCTCGCCGACCGCGAACGGGCGGCGGCCGCGGCCGCCGCGGACCCGCTGGAGCGGCTGCTCCAGGACCACGGGGTGCGCGGTATCGCCTGGCGCGCCGCGCAACTGCCCACCGACCAGCACCGGGACAAGGTCGCGGAGTGGCTGGACATGCTCCTGGAAAGCGTCAATCCTCCCGAGTCGTGAGCCGCCGACGGACCAGGGGCACCCGTGAGGCCCCACGACGGTCGTACCCCGCGCGCCCGACACCCGCGTCTGGGCCGGTCCCGACGTCGCCCACCACCGCCCCCTGACCTCACCCGACGTCGCCCACCACCGCCCCCTGACCTCACCCGACCTCGCCGGACCCGTGCTCCCGCACACCCGCGGACTCGGCCGAGCGGGCGAAACCATGTGCGGCCGGGCGGCGTTGTCAGTGGCGGACGGCAAGCTGGAGGTGCGCCGCCACCACGCGCGGCGTACGCGCCGTCCCGACGCGTGACTGCTGAGCCGACCCGGGGAGCCGACCATGTCCACCGCCGTACTGACCGACCGCGAGCGTACCGCCGTACAGGCATACCTGCGGCTGCTCCATACGGTGCGTGCCGCCTTCGACGGCCCACCGGACGGCGACAGGCCGTGTCTGGTCCCACCCGCCGTACTGGCCGAGGCGGAGCAGGCGATGGCCGACGCCGGGCTCATGGGCAACGAGGAGGCGTTCTTCCACCTGCTGCACACCTGGTGTCCGAGGGACTGAGCGGCTACCGCGTCGAGGTGCCCCGGCCGGCGGGGCGGCCAGGTGCGTCCGACCGGCCCGCGTGCGTCCCACCGGCCCAGGTGCGTCCACCGGGCCCGGAAGCGGTGACGCGGTGCCCGGAGGCGGTGATCCGGTGCCCGGTGGGCCGCGCGGACGCCGCCCGTCCCCGTCCCGGCCGCCCTCCGCTTCCGGTTCCGCTTCCGATTCCGGGGATGGCAAGAACCGACACCCGGAAAGGGGGAATCCGTAACACCCGCGTTGCACGGCGGGCCTCCGGAAACCCGTATGATCGCCGCAACACCACCGCCACGATCATCCGTCGCACAGCGCGGTTCGGTGTCCCTCCCACCACCATGCCCGGGCACGGGCCGCTGAGTCCTGCCCCGAAGCCCCCGGAAGGCGGCCTGCATGCTCTCCCGCGTACGCGTCTGGCTCAACCGCACGTACGCGGAGAACGTGTTCTTCATGGATCAGCTGCGGAGAAATCCGAGCGACCGGGCGGTCGAGGTCCACGCCACGCACGGCGACCCCGACTCCCCCGTACTGGCCGCCGCCGACACCGCCGACCTGGAGCCGGAAGGTCTGTCCCCCGCCGGCTACGTCGAGTACGCGCTGGACCAGTGCGCGCGGCGCGGCATCGACGTGTTCGTGCCCCGGCTGCACCAGGCCGCGATCGTGGCGCACCGCGCCGAGTTCACCGCGGCCGGAACGGCACTGCTGGCACCGACCGCGGAGGCGGTCGCCCTCTTCGAGGACAAGGCGACCGCTTACGAGGCGGCCCGCTCGGTCGGGGTGCCGGTGCCGCCGTGGCGGCGGGTGCGCACGGCGGACGAACTCCTCGCGGCCGTCGAGGAGTTGGAGGCCGACGGGCACAAGGCGTGCTTCAAGCCGGCCGTCGGCGCGGGCGGCGTGGGCTTCCGCGTGATCACCCGCAGCCCGCTGTCCCTCGTGCAGCTGAGCGGGTTCCCGAGCCCCTACGTGGAACTGGACCTGGTCGTGGCGGCGCTCCGGCGGGCCGACCACCCGGTGGACTGGCTGGTGATGCCGCGCCTGGAGCAGCCGGAGGTGTCGGTGGACTGCCTGACCGGGCCGGACAACCGGCTCCGGCTGGCCGTCGGACGCACCAAGTCGGGCCGCCGCCGCGGGTTCACGGTGCAGGAGCAGTGGCTGGAGCCGGCCCGGCTGATCGCGGAGGGCTTCGGACTGCACTACCTGTCCAACATCCAGTTCCGGATGTACGGTGACCGGCCGGTGCTGCTCGACGTCAACACGCGGCCCGCGGGCGGCCTGCACCAGCTGTCCCTGTGCGGGGTGAACGCCCCCTGGGCAGCGGTGCAGTTGGCGCTCGGGGAGGACCAGGGGGCGATCGAGCCGCCGTTCCTCGGGCCGGACTACACGGTGGTGTCGGGGCCGCGGCCGGTGTGGCCCGCGCCGCTGCCGCAGCGGCGGCCGGAAGAGACCGGTCCGCTGCGGTCCGCGCCGCCCGCTCCCGCGGCGCCGCGGGAGACCGCACCGCAGGCGCTGCCCCTGTAGCGGGACGCGCGCGGGCGGCACGGCGACCGCCGCGGACCGCCCGCGCGAGGGTCTAGACCGGGTACCCCCATGCCTTCGCGATCTCTTCGAGCCGTGGTGGCAGGGCGAGCGCGGGATCCGCCTCGCGGGCCGCGCGTATGCGGCCCGACTTGATCTCCTCGCTCCAGTCGCCGAGCTGCGGGCGGAAGACACCGTGGTCCTGGGTGCCGTAGTCGAGCATCCGGCTCTCCCAGGGGACCCCGAGGTAGGCGCACACACCCCGGGTGACCTGCTCCGGGTCGGCGGTGAGGTCCTCGTAGGTGATCACATGCGGGTCGAGCCGGCGGCGTGCCTCTTCCAGCTTCTCGCTGTAGTTCAGGACCTCAGCGCGGATCGAGTCGTGGTTCGGGTTCTCGCGCCGGTTGGTCAGGGACTGGATGACCGCGCCGGGGTGGCGCAGCAGCACTATGTAGCGGGCTCTCGGCCAACATCGGTGCAGGCGGGGCCAGATGAGGGTATTGGGTGGGGTCTTGTCGACGATGACGTCCTTGCCGCTGCGGTTCAGCTCCAGGTGCAGCACCCGGTCCCACAGCACGTGTTCCAGCTCCTGCCGGTCGAGGGCCAGCTCCTTCATCGCGGCCGCGGTGAAATGCCGCGACATCTGGACGTGGACCGTGCGCAGATGCATCTCGTGCGGTGCCCGGATGCGGCTGTGGCTGTTGAGCAGGACCCTGAGCAGGGTCGAGCCGGAGCGCACCGAGGAGAGCACGAAGACCGGCGACTCCACGAGGCGTGGGGCGGGCGGCGCCGCGTAGCCGCCGCTGTCGTCGCCCGCGGTCTTGTCGGGGGCCTTGCGCTGGGCGGGCACGGCGCCGAGGGTGCGGCGGGGCGGGCTCACCGCCTGCGCCATGAGCCTCCCCCGGCGCTTCAGTCCCTTGCCGATCGCGGACAGACGCGGGTCTCGCACGGTCTCACCTTTCTCTGGCCTGCCCGGCATCCCAGGGGCGGCGGGCGAACTTCAGGTGTCGCGGAGGCGAACCATCATGGTCGAACGGGCTCGGACAGCTGCCGTGAGCAGGTGATTTACCTGTTTCTTAATTCTTCATGGGAAGCGCGGAAAACCAAGCCCCCTGTCACACTCCGCCCGTTTGCGATGAGCGGGCCATGTGCCCGGTCTGTATCTCCTGTCGGAGGCGGGACAGACCGGGGTGGACCTCGGTGCGGCCCGCGACCGGCCTGCGGGCCACGTTGACGGAGTCGACCGGCGGGCGGAGCGCGAAGGCCCGTACGGCTGTCGCCCGGGAACCCGGACGCGGCGGCGGACAGCACCTGGCGTTCGACCGCCTCGACCGCGCAGACCGGTCCGGTCGCGTGCAGGGCGGCGGGTCCACGGCGACCGGGTGCGCGCCGTCCACGGCGGCCGGGTGCGCGCCGTTCGCGTCAACCGGGCAGGGCACCTCGATGACGGCCTCGGCGTCCCGTACGGACGGGGTGCCCGGGGTGGCGCACGTTCGGGATCAGGGTGGTGCGATCGTCACGGGCGATGGGACGCGCTCTCCCCGGGCGGCGGGTCGCCTGCCGTCCGGCCGCCATCGGGGCAACGCCGGGCCGTCGGGGCGGGTTCATCCACCGGTTCCGGGGCCGCGGCATCCTCCCGTACGTGAACGAGGGAAGACCGGCCGGGCAAGCCCGTGACGCGTGAGGACCGGGAGAGTACGGGTCCGGTCCGGATCGCGTGCTTCAGGCACGAGGGGATCGTCCTCAGCAACCATCAGCGGCGGCGTGGTCTGGCCTGGCTGGCGGGCGAGTGGGAGCTGTCCCGCGCCGACGGCCTCGTCCTGACCGCGCCCGCCGAACTGCCCGATCTGCTGCCGGGGCAGACCGCGGCGGTGCCGCTGCCCTTCGTGCTGCCGCCGGACGGCGGAGAGATGGTGCTGACGCTGCGGGTGCGCGCGGCGCGGGACGAGCCGGGGGTGCCGCGCGGCACCGCGGTGTGCGCCCCCGGACTGCGGCTGACGCGCCGTCAGGCGTAGCGGTGGGGCGCGCCCTCGCCGCCGCCACCGGCCTGCCGCCGCCCTCGGTCCCGAGAGCGGTGCCCCGAGGGCGGCGCCGACGGTGATCCGCACCCGGCCGGGGGCGGCCGGGGGGACGTGCGAAGACCGGACGGCCCCGGCGCCGCGGCGTTCCCGGTACGGGCGGGTGCGGCGCCGGGCCCAGCCGAGCAGCGGGCCACGCCCGTCAACCGCCCCGGCCGCCCCCACGAGCGGGCACCCCGACCCACCCCCGCCAGGCCGTACGACGGCGCCTCAAGCAGACGGCCGGACCGAGCGGCCGAGCGAGCCGAGCAGTCAGGCAGTCAGGCAGTCAGGCAGTCAGGTGAGCAGAGCAGGCAGACGACCCGCGTGCTCCGACGCCGCCGTTCCGGGCCGCCTCTCACCCTGCGGCCGACGACCGTCCCTCAGCCGGGCAGTGCCGCCAGCAACCGCCGGTCGCGGGGCGCCGGTTTGCGGTCCAGGCGGGCGTCCAGCAGGCGGCGGGCCGCGTCGCAGCGGCCGTCGGCCACCAGGGCGTACAGCAGCGTCTCCTCCACGACCTCCCGCTGGGCCGCGCTGCCGCCGACCCGGCGCAGCACCGGCAGCAGCGCGTCGAGGCCGCGGGCCGCCTGAGCGAACCGCTCCTCGACGAGCGCGGCGAACGCCTCGCACAACGGCGCGATGACCTCCCGCTGCACCGGGTCGGCCCCCGCCGCGTGGTCGCGCAGCCGGTGCAGCGCGGGCAGGTCCCCCGCGGCGGTGAGGGCGACCGCGGCGTGCAGCGCGGTGAACGCGGTCGCGGGCCGCTCCAGCACGTCACGGGCGACCGCGTCGAGCACGTCGGCGGTGGGCAGTTCGCCGGGCCAGTTGTCGCTGAGCCTGGCCCGCCACAGCATCGAACCCGAGTCGACCAGCGCCCGTACCCCGGTCACCCGGCCGGGCGCGAGCTGCGCGAACCAGCGCCTGCGCACCGCGGCCGGGTCGTCCAGGGCGAGTTCGTGCAGGGCGATGTGCCAGGAGAAGTGCGCCTTGTGGACGGCGCCCCGGCCGCGGCCGGACACCCAGCGGTCCAGCCAGTCGCGGCCCGCCTCGTGGGCGCCGGACTCGTAGTGGACGTGTGCGAGGGCGTGCACGGCGTGCCCGGAGGCGGGCTCGACGGCCAGGGCGCGGTGCGCCAGTTCCCCCGCCTCGTGCAGCCGGCCCTGCTCCTGGCGCAGGAAGGCGAGCAGCGAGGTGTGGAACCAGTGCCCGTCGAACGCCGGCGAGGTCAGGTCGAGCAGCCGGAGCGCGTCGTCGTCGTGCAGGTCGCTGACGCCGGAGAAGGCGATGGTGGGCACGGCCGCGGCCAGCGCGAGCGCGTCACCCGGGTAGGTCCGCAGATGCGTCATGAGCGCGCGGTCGCCGTCGTCGCCGACGATCCGGCGGGTGACGACGTCCACGAAGGAACGCTCGCGGTCGTCGGCCCGCTCGCGGGCGGCGCGCTGTGCGTCGGCGAGCGCGCGGGGCACATCGACGGGGGCGGAGCACTCGTGGCCGAGCAGGGCGAGGGCGGCGTGCCCGAGGGCGAAGCCGGGGTCGAGGGCGATGGCGCGGGCGAAGCCGTCCTCCGCTCCGGCGCGGACCTTGAGGGCCCGGTCCAGTCCGGCGCGGTAGGCGGCGGCCGCCTCCGCGTGGGTGGACAGGGCGAGGCCGTGGCCGTCGGCCGGCCGGCGTGCGGTGCGGGGCCGGGTGGTGAGCGGGGCGAGCAGTTGCCGGGCCAGTTCGGCCGCCTGGACGCGTATCTCCGGGATCGCGGTGGTCTCCCACAGCTCGCCGCGGCGCGGCGCGCCGAGCGTGAACAGCGGCGCCCCGGCCTCCCCACGGGCGTCCACGAGACGCCCGTCGCGGGTGGCGACGCCCATGCCGAGCGGCCCGGTGACCGCGGTGCCCGCGGTGAACAGCGCCCGCCACAGCGGGTCGTCGGGGCGCCGTCCCGGACCGGTGCAGTCGATCACCCAGCCCACGGACAGCGTGTGCCCGCCGGACAGTTCGACGCGCAGCCCGGCGTCGCCGTCGGCCCGGACGTCGGTCACCGTGCCGGTGTGGACGCGCAGCCGACGGGCGGTGCGGGCGCGCGAGACGCGTTCGGCGGTGGCGGGGGCCATGCGGTGGCGGTGGGTGTTCCACAGGGCGCCCTCGCGGGCCAGGAACTCCTCCCGTTCCCCGGGGGTGAGGCTGCGCCACAGCCGGGCGGTGTGCGGGCGCAGGCTGTCCAGGGCGGGACGCCAGTCGCCGTGCGTGCGCAGGGAGCGGCTGAGGTGCCGGTAGACGGCCCGGCGCAGCCGGCCGAGCGAGGTGTCGGACAGGTCCGGGGGTGCGGGCATCGGCCCGGCCGGGCCGAGCGCGTGCGGCTGGGGCAGCAGGCCGGTGCGGGAGAGCGCGTGCACCGTGCGGTCGGGGCGGTCGAGGGTGAGGGCGAGGTCGACGGCGGTGAGGCCGGTGCCGACGAGCAGGACGTCGGCGTCGTCGGCGAGCGGGCCGTCCAGGGCGTCGGGCACCCAGGGCGTGGCGATGAACCGGGGCGAGTCCCGCAGCCGGGGCGTGGCCCAGGCGGCGGACGGGGCGGCGGGCCCGGTGGCGAGCACGGCGGCGTCCGCGGTCAGTCGTCCCCCGTCGGCGAGGTGGAGTTCCACCCGGCCGTCGGGGGTGCCGGTACAGTCCTCCGCCCGGGTGCGCAGCCGGCGTACGGAGACGGTGCCGTGGGCGCGTACGACGGCCTGTCCGAGGGTGTCGGCGAGATAGGCGCCGTAGCGGTAGCGGGTGGCGAAGTCGGCGCTGGTGACGGTGGGTTCGCCGTGCCGGCACAGCCAGCGGGTGAAGTGTCCCGGGTCGTCGGGGTAGGCGCTCATGCCGCCCGCGGGGACGTTGAGGCGGTGGCGCGGGTCCCGGGTGGCGTAGGCGACGCCGCGGCCCGCCTCCGGGGCCGGGTCGACCAGGACGAGATCGAGCGGGATCCGGCGGCGGGCCGCCGTCTCGCAGAGCTGGACCGCGGTGAGGGTGCCCGACGCGCCGGCTCCCACGACGGCCACGACGGGGCGCTTGCTGATTTCGGTCATGGATACCTCCGGCAGGGTCGGCGAGCTGCTGCTTCCTCACTATTCCTATCGAATTGGTGGGGAAGCCAGGCCGGTCGGGGGATCTCACCGGAAACTCAGGACCGCCGGTCGGGCGTTCATGCTCCGTTCACGAACGGACCGGCCCGGACAACTCCCCGTTCCGGTCGGTGCGACGCCCCAACCGGCCCTGTCCTCACGGGAATCTAAGGGAGCACCGCACGGATTCAAAGGTCCGCCCCAGACAAGCGGAGCAGGATGTCCGGACACGAGGGGGACGATCAGGCATATCAGAAAGGCGTGTCGTGGGCGCATCGCGCATATCGAATCGGTCGGAGCAGCGGTCCCGCACCTGGTCGCGGCGCGGAATACTGGCCCTGCTCGGCGGGGCGCCGGTCGCGTTCCTGACGGGGTGCGGTTCGTCCGCGAACGCGTCGGGCGTGGGCGAGAACGGCAAGAACGGCCAGAACGGTAATAACGGCAATAACACTGCCGCGTCCGCGCAGGCCGTCACCGAGCGGGCGACGATCACGGTGACGCCCGCGGCGGGCACCGCGAAGGCGGACTTCACCAGCCCGGTCAAGGTCTCCGTGGCCAACGGCACGCTGGCCTCCGTCAAGGTCACCGACGCCGACGGCGCTGCTCTGCCCGGTGGCCTGAACGACGCCCGGACGAAATGGACCTCGTCCCGCAACCCGTATTCGGGGACCGCGTACACGGTGACGGCGCGGGCGCAGGACACCGCCGAGGCGACGGTGACGACCTTCACCACCGAGGCGCCCGCCGAGACCTTCCTCGGCTACTTCACCCCCGAGGCGGACTCCACCTCGGGCGTCGGCATGCCGGTCTCCCTCAACTTCACCCGTGCCGTCACCGACCGGACCGCCGTGCAGAAGGCCATCACGGTGACCGCCGAGCCCGCGGTGGAGGTGGTGGGCCACTGGTTCGACGACACCCGGCTGGACTTCCGGCCCGAGACGTACTGGGCACCGGGCACGACGGTCACGCTGAGCCTGCGGCTGCGGGACGTCGAGGGCGCGGACGGCGTGTACGGCGAGCAGTCGAAGGACGTCACCTTCCACATCGGCCGCGAGCAGATCAGCACGGTCGACCTGGCGGCGAAGCGGATGACGGTCGTACGGGACGGGAGGACCAGCGCCACCTATCCCGTCACGGGCGGCGACCCCGATCACCGGACCTGGGCCGGGATCATGGTGATCAGCGAGAGGTTCAAGCAGACCCGCATGGAGTCGTCCACGGTCGGGCTCGGCGACGAGTACGACATCCCGGACGTCCCGCACGCCCAGCGGCTGACCACCTCCGGCACGTTCGTCCATGGCAACTACTGGGCGTCCACCTCGGTGTTCGGCCACCAGAACACCAGTCACGGCTGCGTCGGTCTGCACGACGCCAAGGGTGCGGGCGACCGGTCCGTGGACGGATACGAGTTCTACGACAGTTCGATGCTGGGTGACGTCGTCGTGGTGAAGAACTCCGGCGACGAGACGGTGGACCCGGCGAACGGCCTCAACGGCTGGAACATGTCCTGGGCGGACTGGAAGGCCGGCAGCGCGGTGTGACGGGCGGCGCCGGACGACCGGCGGAGGTGGACAACCGGCGGTAGTGGACAACCGGCGACGGTGGACATCGGCTCGGTCGCCTGGGCGGCTGGGCGCGGTTCAGGGGTGTCGGCTTCGGTTCCACGGCGGCCAACCGGTTCCACGCGCGGCCTGCGGGGTGAGGCAGGGGCCGCCGTGCGACGCACGGGCAGGCGTCAGCCGAGTTCCGCCCGGAACGCCGCCGGGGTCAGTCCGGTGTGCAGATGGAAGAACTTGGAGAAGTTCGCCGCGTCGGGGAAGCCGACGGCCGCGCCGACCCGGCCGATGGGCAGATCGGTGTGGGCGAGCAGCCGTTTGGCCTCCAGGACCACCCGCTTGTCGATGAAGCCCTTGGGCGTCTGGCCGGTGGCGGCGCGGACCGCGCGGACGAGGGTACGGCGGGAGTAACCGAGCGCGTCGGCGTAGGCGCTGACGCTGTGATTGGTGGCGAAGCCCTGCTCGACCGCGTCACGGAACAGCGTGAACGTGGTGTCCGTCTGCTGCCGGGGCGTGGGCGCGGAACTGGCCGCGAGATGGCCGAGGCGCAGCAGGAACGCCGTCAGGGAGTGCCGCAGCACGGCCGTGTGCAGGCTGAGCGGGAGGGTGCGCGTGTCCTCGTACTCACGGCCCACGTGCGCCAGCGCGGCGCGCAGCGCGTCGAGTTGCGCCGGGTCCGGGTGGAGCAGGGGCGGCAGGTCGTAGCGGTAGAGGCCGGTGGCCTCCACGGTGGCGCGGGGCAGGAAACCGGGCTGCATCGTGAGGGCGGTCCCGTGGTACTCGCACGTCCGGGAGTAGCGGTGGACCTGTCCGGGGCGGATCCACAGCACGTCGCCCGCCGTCGCCTCGTACTCGGTGAAGTCGACCATGTGCCGGACCGGGCCGTCGGTGAACAGCAGGACCACGTGGAAGTCGATGCGGTGGACGCGGCGCAGCGGCGCCTCCGGGTGCCAGGTGCGCTCGGCCGCCATCGGGCCGACCTGGATGCCGACTCCGCCCACGCTCAGGTCGACCGGGAAGGGGAAGGTCCTGATCCCGTCGCCGCCATCGCCGCCTTGCACTGTTCTGCCCGCCATGTCGCTCTTGTGCCGCCCCTGTCGTGCGCCGTCGTGGCGCCGGTGTCCCACTTTCACCACAGGCTGACACACCTCGACCTTCCTTCCCAAAAGTCTGACTTTTAAGTTTTAACGCGTCCGGCCAGAACTCCGCTGAGATCGAGGACTTCTTGAAGATGAGCACGCATTCAACCGACGGATTCGAATGGACCGACCTCGACCGGCGTGCCGTGGACACCGCCCGCCTCCTGGCGGCCGATGCCGTGCAGCAGGTCGGCAACGGGCACCCCGGCACGGCGATGAGCCTGGCGCCCGCCGCATACACGATCTTTCAGAAGCTGCTGCGCCATGACCCGGCCGACCCCGAGTGGACCGGCCGCGACCGCTTCGTCCTGTCCCCCGGCCACACCTCGCTGACCCTGTACACCCAGCTGTTCCTCGCCGGGTACGAGCTGGATCTCGACGATCTGAAGGCGTTCCGCACCCACGGCTCCAAGACGCCCGGCCACCCCGAGTACGGGCACACCGCCGGTGTCGAGACCACCACGGGACCGCTCGGCCAGGGCGTCGCCAACGCCGTCGGCATGGCGATGGCCGCCCGCTACGAGCGCGGTCTGTTCGACCCGGACGCCCCCGAGGGCACCTCCCCCTTCGACCACACCATCTGGGCGATCGTCTCGGACGGTGACCTGGAGGAGGGCGTCTCCGCCGAGGCTTCCTCGCTCGCCGGCCACCAGCGGCTCGGCAACCTGGTCTTCCTCTACGACGACAACCACATCTCCATCGAGGGCGACACCGCCACCGCCTTCTCCGAGGACGTACTCGGGCGCTACGCGGCCTACGGCTGGCACGTGCAGCGCGTCGAGCCCGCCGAGAACGGCGACGTCGACGTGCACGCCCTGCACACGGCGCTCGCCGCGGCCCGCGCGGAGACCGGACGCCCGTCGATCGTCGCGCTGCGCACCACCATCGCCTGGCCCGCCCCCAACGCGCAGAACACCGAGGCCGCGCACGGCTCGGCCCTGGGCGCTCAGGAGGTCGCGGCCACCAAGCGGGTCCTGGGCTTCGACCCCGACCGGCACTTCCAGGTCGCCGACGAGGTGCTGGCGCACACCCGCCGGGCCCTGGACCGCGGCGCCGAGGCGCACGCCGCCTGGGACAAGCGGCTCGCCGAGTGGCGCACCGCCACGCCCGAGCGCGCCCGCGTCTTCGACCGTGTCGTCGCCGGTCAGCTGCCCGAGGGCTGGCAGGACGCGCTGCCCGTCTTCGAGGAGGGCACGTCCGTCGCCACCCGCGCCGCCTCGGGCAAGGTACTTCAGGCACTCGGCGCGGTCCTGCCCGAACTGTGGGGCGGCTCCGCCGACCTGGCCGGCTCCAACAACACCACCATCGACAAGAACTCCTCCTTCCTGCCGAAGGGCAACCCGCTGCCCGGCGCCGACCCGTACGGCCGCACCGTCCACTTCGGCATCCGCGAGTTCGCGATGGCCGCGGAGATGAACGGCATCGCCCTGCACGGCAACACCCGCATCTACGGCGGCACCTTCCTGGTGTTCTCCGACTACATGCGCAACGCCGTCCGCATGGCCGCCCTGATGCAGCTGCCCGTCACCTACGTGTGGACGCACGACTCCGTCGGCCTCGGTGAGGACGGCCCCACCCACCAGCCCGTCGAACACCTGGCCGCCCTGCGGGCCATTCCCGGCCTCGGCGTCGTCCGCCCGGCGGACGCCAACGAGACCGCGGTCGTCTGGGCCGAGATCCTGAAGAGGCACACCACGCACCCCGCCCCGCACGGGCTCGCGCTGACCCGCCAGGGCGTGCCCACGTACGCGCCGAACCCGGACGCGGCCAAGGGCGGGTACGTGCTGCGCGAATCGTCGGCCGAGACCCCGGAGGTGATCCTGATCGCCACCGGTTCCGAGGTGCAGATGGCCGTCGCCGCCCGGGAGCTGCTGGAGGCCGAGGGCATCGGCACCCGAGTGGTGTCGATGCCGTCGGTCGAGTGGTTCGAGGAGCAGCCGCGGGAGTACCGCGAACGCGTCCTGCCGCCGGCCGTGAAGGCCCGGGTCGCGGTCGAGGCGGGCATCGGCCTGACCTGGTACCGCTATACGGGCGATGCCGGACGCGTGGTCTCCCTGGAACACTTCGGCGCCTCCGCGGCCGCGCAGACGCTGTTCACCGAGTACGGCTTCACCCCCGAGAACATCGCCGCCAAGGCCCGGGAATCCCTGGCCGACGCCCGCGGTTGATCCGATCGCCAGAAAGAAGATGATCACAGTGACCGAAGCAACCGCGCCCGCGGGAGCACTGGAACGCCTGACCCGCGCGGGGGTGTCCATCTGGCTCGACGACCTGTCACGGCGCCGGATCAGCAGCGGCAACCTGGCCGAACTCGTCGCCGGCAAGAACGTCGTGGGCGTCACCACCAACCCGTCCATCTTCCAGGCCGCCATCGGCTCGGGCGAAGGCTACGAGGAGCAGTTGGCCGACCTCGCCGCGCGCGGCGTGACGGTCGACGAGGCGGTACGGATGATGACCACCGCCGACGTCCGCGCCGCCGCCGACGTGCTGCGGCCCGTGTACGAGGCCACCGGCGGCCGGGACGGCCGGGTCTCCATCGAGGTCGATCCGCGGTTCGCGCACGACACCGCGGCGACGGTCGCCGAGGCCAAGCAGCTCGCGTGGCTCGTCGACCGGCCCAATGTCATGATAAAGATTCCGGCCACCGAGGCGGGCCTGCCGGCGATCACCGAGGTCATCGGCCTCGGCATCAGCGTCAACGTCACGCTGATCTTCTCGCTCGAACGCTACCGGCAGGTCATGGACGCCTATCTGGCCGGCCTGGAGCGGGCCCGCGCGGCGGGCCTGGACCTGTCGGCCGTGCACTCCGTCGCCTCGTTCTTCGTCTCCCGGGTCGACGCCGAGATCGACAAGCGGCTGACGCTCCTCGGCACCGCCGAGGCCCGTGCGCTCAAGGGCCGGGCGGCGCTGGCGAACGCGCGACTGGCCTACGAGGCGTACGAGGAGGTGTTCGGCGGCGCCCGTTGGACCTCCCTCGCGGGAGCCCGCGCCAACAAGCAGCGCCCGCTGTGGGCCTCCACCGGTGTGAAGGACCCCGCCTACAAGGACACCCTGTACGTCGACCAGTTGGTCGCGCCCGGCACCGTCAACACGATGCCGGAGGCGACCCTCGACGCCACCGCCGACCACGGCGAGATCACCGGTGACACGGTGACCGGCGGCTATGCGCAGGCCCGCGCGGACCTCGCGGCCGTGGAGCGGCTCGGCATCTCCTACGACGAGGTCGTGCGCAAGCTGGAGGACGAGGGCGTCGCCAAGTTCGAGGCGGCCTGGCAGGAGCTGCTGACCGCCGTCGCCAAGTCCCTGGACAGCAAGGGAGCCGACGTCCGATGAGCGTCCCCGAGCAGGAACCGGCACCGGCCACGGACCGCGTACCGACCGCACCGGCCACACCGGCCGGGCCGACCGCACCGGCCGGGCCGGCCGCACCGAGCGGGCCGACCGCACCGAGCGGGCCGGCCGCCGACTGGGTGAACCCCCTCCGTGACCCCCGCGACCGCCGCCTCCCCCGGATCGCCGGTCCGTCCGGGCTGGTGATCTTCGGGGTGACCGGCGACCTGTCCCGCAAGAAGCTGATGCCGGCCGTCTACGACCTGGCCAACCGCGGACTGCTGCCGCCGGGCTTCTCGCTGGTGGGCTTCGCCCGCCGGGACTGGGAGCACCAGGACTTCGCGCAGGAGGTGCACGACGCGGTGCGCGAGCACGCCCGCACCCCGTTCCGCGAGGAGGTGTGGCAGCAGCTCGCCGAGGGCATGCGGTTCGTGCCCGGCGACTTCGACGACGACACGGCGTTCAAGCAGTTGCGCGAGGCCGTCGAGGAGTTGAACAGCTCGCGCGGCACCGGCGGCAACTTCGCCTTCTACCTGTCCGTGCCGCCCAAGTTCTTCCCGAAGGTCGTCCGGCAGCTGAAGAAGCACGGGCTCGCCAAGCCCCCGGAGGGCTCCTGGCGGCGCGCGGTCATCGAGAAGCCGTTCGGCCACGACCTGGCCAGCGCCCGCGAGCTGAACGCGGTCGTGCACGACGTGTTCGAACCGGACCAGGTGTTCCGGATCGACCACTACCTCGGCAAGGAGACCGTCCAGAACATCCTGGCGCTGCGCTTCGCCAACCAGATGTACGAACCGATCTGGAACCGGTCGTACGTGGACCACGTGCAGATCACCATGGCCGAGGACATCGGCATCGGTGGCCGGGCGGGCTACTACGACGGCATCGGCGCGGCCCGCGACGTCATCCAGAACCACCTGCTCCAGCTGCTCGCGCTCACCGCGATGGAGGAGCCGATCGCGTTCGACGCGGAGTCGCTGGTCACCGAGAAGCTGAAGGTGCTCAAGTCGGTGCGGCTGCCCGACGACCTGGGCGCGCACACCGTACGCGGGCAGTACGCGGCGGGCTGGCAGGGCGGTGAGAAGGTCGCCGGCTACCTCCAGGAGGACGGCATCGACGCCCAGTCGAAGACCGACACCTACGCGGCCGTCAAGCTGGAGGTCGACAACCGCCGCTGGGCGGGCGTCCCCTTCTACCTGCGCACCGGCAAGCGGCTCGGCCGCCGGGTCACCGAGATCGCGGTGGTCTTCCAGCGGGCCCCGCACTCCCCCTTCGACCACTCCTCCACGGAGGAACTGGGCCAGAACGCGGTCGTCATCCGCGTCCAGCCCGACGAGGGCATGACGGTGCGCTTCGGCTCCAAGGTGCCCGGCACCTCGATGGAGATCCGGGACGTCTCCATGGACTTCGCCTACGGCGAGTCGTTCACGGAGTCCAGCCCGGAGGCGTACGAGCGGCTCATCCTGGACGTACTGCTCGGCGACGCCAATCTGTTCCCCCGGCCCCGGGAAGTGGAAGAGTCCTGGAAGATCCTCGACCCGATCGAGGAGTACTGGGCGGCGCACGGCCGGCCGGCGCAGTACGCGTCGGGCGGCTGGGGACCCGAGGAAGCCGACGAGATGCTCGCACGAGACGGACGGAGCTGGCGCAGGCCATGAAGATCGACCTGACCGACACCACGGCAAGCAAGATCAACAAGGCCCTTGTGCAGGGCCGCCGTGCCATCGGCACCCCGGCGGTGGGCATGGTCCTGACGATGGTCATCGTCACGGACGAGGAGAACGCCTACGACTCCATCAAGGCGGCCGAGGACGCCTCGCGCGAGCACCCCTCGCGCACCCTGGTGGTCATCAAGCGGCACACCCGCACGCCCCGCGAGCGCACGCAGTCCCGGCTGGACGCGGAGGTCCGGGTCGGTTATGAGGCGGGCACCGGCGAGACGGTGGTCCTGCGCACGTTCGGCGAGGTCTCCGACCATGCCGACTCCGTGGTGCTGCCGCTGCTGCTGCCGGACGCGCCGGTCGTCGTCTGGTGGCCGGTGGACGCGCCCGACAACCCGGCGAAGGACCCGCTGGGCGCCCTCGCCCAGCGCCGGATCACCGACATGTACGCGGTGGAGCACCCGCTGGACGCGCTGGAGGCCCGCGTCCGCTCCTACGCCCCCGGCGACACCGACCTGGCCTGGACCCGGCTCACCCCCTGGCGTTCGATGCTGGCCGCGGCCCTGGACCAGGCCCGCGCGCGGATCGTCTCCGCCACCGTGGAGAGCGAGGCCGAGAACCCCAGCGCCGAACTGCTCGCCCGCTGGCTGGAGGTGCGCCTCGCGGTCCCGGTCGACCGGGTGGTCACGGCCGGTCCGGTCGTCACGGCCGTCCGCCTGGGCACCGCCGACGGCGACATCGTCATCGACCGGCCCGAGGGACCGCTGGCCACGCTGACCCTGCCCGGCCAGCCGCCCCGCACCCTGGCCCTGAAGGTCCGCCCCACCTCCGAACTCATCGCCGAGGAGCTGCGCCGCCTCGACGCCGACGAGATGTACGCCGTCGCCCTGCGTGGCGAGGGCACCAAGGAGAACGTCTGACATGGCCGAGTCCACCCACCCCGTGCTCACCCGGCGCCCCGAGTGGGCCGCGCTCGCCGACCACCGCACCGAGTGGCGGCAGAGCCTGCGCGAGCTGTTCGCGGCGGACCCGGAACGGGCCCAGCGGTATGTCGTACGCGTCGGTGACCTGTACATCGACTATTCGAAGCATCTGGTGACCGATGAGACGCTGGCGTTGCTGCGGGAGCTGGCGGTGGCGACGGATGTGTTCGGGCTGCGGGACGCCATGTTCCGTGGTGAGAAGATCAACGTGAC
>NZ_JBHJUV010000077.1:15276-41349 GCF_042268025.1 Streptomyces sp. NPDC056161 | reverse complement strand
GGTGTTTCCGACTCTATCAGACCTTTTCTCGATCCGATTTCCTCGGTGCTTTCCGGGGTCCCGCTCTCGCGTTTCCCTTTCCGGCGGTTCCGACTTTATCAGAGATTCTCGACCGGTCTGACCGGCCACTCATTCCTGAGTAAATCGGGAGAGAGGCTTCTTGGAACCATGTTCACAAAGAAGCAGATAGATCCTAACGACCGCCGCAGAACCTGTCCAGTTCTGGGCAACTGTTTGAATCTACCTCCCCGAGAGGCCCGTGTCAACGGGTAGCCCGGGGCGAAGAGGAGACTAGCAGGTCAACATCAGTGTCCGCACATCAGGCGGCCGTGGGTGCGGTCGCACTGCGTTCGGATGTCGCCAGGTCGCCCCTGTCGCCCGCGCGAGCGGCACGGCCGCCGAGTACGAAGACGTACCCGAGGAAAGCCAGCTCGGCAGCGATTCCGATGGCTATGCGAGCCCAGGTGGGCAGGCCGGAGGGGGTGACGAAGCCTTCGATGGCGCCGGAGACGAAAAGGACGAGAGCGAGGCCGATCGCCATGCCGATCGCGGCCCGGCCCTCCTCGGCGAGAGCGGTGCGGCGGGTGCGTGGACCGGGGTCGACGACGGTCCAGCCCAGGCGCAGGCCCGTACCCGCGGCGACGAAGACGGCGGTCAGCTCCAGCAGGCCGTGGGGGAGGACCAGACCGAGGAAGGTGTCGAGTCGGCCGGCCGATGACATCAGGCCGAAGCCGACACCCAGGTTGAGCATGTTCTGGAAGAGGATCCAGAGCACAGGGAGGCCGAGGAAGACTCCGAGGACCAGGCACATCGCCGCGGCCTGGGCGTTGTTCGTCCATACCTGGGCGGCGAAGGAGGCGGCCGGGTGGCTTGAGTAGTACGTCTCGTACTCGCCGCCAGGGCGGGTCAGATCGCGCAACTGGCTGGGCGCGACGATCGAGGACCGCACTTCGGGGTGAGCACCGATCCACCATCCCAGGAGAACCGCGACAACCGTGGACAGCAGCGCGGTCGGCACCCACCAGTGGCGCGCCCGGTAGACCGCGGCGGGAAAGCCCTGGCCCAGGAAGCGGGTCACGTCACGCCAGGAGGCGCGGCGCGTTCCGGTCACGGCACTGCGCGCGCGTGCCACGAGTTGGCTGAGCCGGCCCGTCAGCTGAGGGTCGGGGGCACTGGACTGGATCAGTGAGAGGTGGGTCGCGGTGCGCTGGTACAGGGCGACGAGTTCGTCGGCTTCGGTGCCGTTGAGGCGGCCACGGCGGCGCAGCAGGGCGTCGAGGCGGTCCCATTCTGCTCGGTGGGCGGTGACGAAGACGTCCAGGTCCATCGGGTGTGCCTGCTCCTCGGCTGGTCGTCGACCGCTCGTCGTGACTGTCGGTTTGTCCTACTGGGGCGGCGCTGCGCCTTCAGCTTGGCAGACTTGCGGTTCTCGGGGCAGGCCAGGGGAAGGAGGACGGGTGTGAGTGAGCTGGTGACCGGCGAGGCGGTGGCGCTCGAACTGCGGCCCGCCAAGCTGCCGAGCAGGGCGCTGGCGGTGCTGCTCGATCTGGCCGTGGCCGTGCTCGTCTACATCGCCGTGGCGACGGTTCTGGTGGCGTCGACGTCGTCCTTGGACGAGGCGGCGCAGGTCGCGCTGTCTGTTGCGTCGTTCCTGCTGGTACTGGTGGGCGGGCCGATCGCGGTGGAGACACTCAGTCATGGTCGATCGCTGGGGAAGATGGCGTGCGGGTTGCGGGTGGTCCGGGACGACGGCGGGCCGATCCGGTTCCGGCACGCGCTGATGCGCGGGGCGCTCGGTGTCGTCGAGATTCTGCTGACGTTCGGGGTCATCGCGTGCATCGCCTCGCTCGTGTCGGCTCGGGGGCGGCGCCTCGGGGACGTCTTCGCGGGCACGCTGGTCGTGCGGGAGCGGGTGCCCTCCGGGCGGACGGCGTTCGTGCCTCCGCCCCCGCCATGGCTGGCTGGGCGCTTCGCGGGGCTTGATCTGTCGGCGGTTCCGGACAGCCTGTGGCTCGCCGTCCGCCAGTACCTGACGCGGATGCAGCAACTCGACCCACAGGTGTCCTGGGCCATGGCGGAACGGCTGGCGGCCGACCTGGCGGCGGGCACGGGGGTGCCGACGCCGCAGGGCGTGCCGCCGGCCGCGTACCTGGCGGCGGTGGTGCAGGAGCGCCAGGCGCGGGAGGCCCGGCGTGCTTTCGGGCGTGGACAGGTCCCGGACGGTGCGGCCGCTGGTGGAGCGGTTGGTTCTCCGGCCGCGGCCGGTGCGCCAGGCGGGTACGTCCCTCCGGGCGGGTATGGCCCTGTGGGCGGATATGGCCCTGTGGGCGGATATGGCCCTCCGGTACCGCCGACTCCCGCGCCGGCGTATCGGCCGCAGGCTGAACGGCCGGTGGAGTATCCCGTCGGCGATGCCGGGCGGAACCCGGCGCCCGGCGCCCCGCCCGGGTCGGCAGCCGCCCGCCCTGGGGCACCGGACGACCGGCCCGCCACCGGCTTCGTACCACCCGCGTAGGGGCTGGGCGGCGGTCCGTCGGGGCGTCCGCGCTCCGCGGGACCGCCGTGCCGGGGGTACGGGCCGCGTGCGGCCGGTTCGGGCGGTCCGGATGATTCGGGCGGTTCGGGTGGTACGGGCGGTTCGGGTGATCCGGTCAGCCGAAGACCGACGGCGGGGAGTCGAGATCGTCCAGTTCGATGCCGGGTGCGGCGAGCACCACGTCGCCTGCGATGTGAACGGTGTGCCGTTCACCCGTGTCCAAGGCTGTGACCTGGTATTCGTCCACGGTCAGCGGGCCGTTGTCAGTGGCGTGTGCTTCGCTGTTCACCAAGGCCCAGGACTGGTCCACGGTGCGCGGGGCGAGGACCGGGTCCGTGAAGGCCACGAGGCGTACGCGGGTCGCGGAGTCGGACGGAGTGAGGCGCAGGAGACGGACGGTGGCGATGAGGAACGCGGGGGACGTGCCGGTGAAGGCGTGGGCGCGCACATTGCCTTCGGTGGCATGGGAGCCGGTGGGGTCGGTGCGGACCCAGGTCACTCCGTCGAGGGCGGCGCCGCGCACCTGCCAGCCGCCCGCGTGGAGTTCGAGGCGGATGGGGCGGCCGAGTTCGTCGAGGGTCAGGTCGACGGAGCCGCTGGGGTGGCCCGAAGGGGTGGTCAGCCGGGAGACGTAGCGCCAGCCGGAGGGGCCGGGGGCGCACTGGAAGTGTTCTTGTGCGAAGGGGGTGTGATCGTGCGGATCGAGGAGCGCATAGCGGCCGCGGGGCATGGGGGTCCTGGGGCTTGACGGGCGGGTGGTCCGGTCGGCTCGACGGGCCGCCCCGGCCGGTGTAACGGCCGGTCGGACCAACGGGGCAGGCCCCCGGCACGGGGGTGCGGGGGCCTGCCTCGGAGGGGCTGCCGCCGGGGGTGTGCGTCCATGGCCGGACGCACACCTCCCGGTGGATCCGCTGCGGGTGGTGCTCAGTGGTAGCGGTGGTCCGGCTCAGTAGCGGTAGTGGTCGGGCTTGTACGGGCCCTCGATCTCCACGCCGATGTACGCGGCCTGCTCGGGGCGCAGCGTGGTCAGCTTCACGCCGAGTGCGTCCAGGTGGAGGCGGGCGACCTTCTCGTCGAGGTGCTTGGGCAGCGTGTAGACGCCGGTCGGGTACTCGTCGGGCTTGGCGAACAGCTCGATCTGGGCCAGGGTCTGGTCCGCGAAGGAGTTGGACATCACGAACGACGGGTGGCCGGTGGCGTTGCCCAGGTTCAGCAGGCGGCCCTCGGACAGCACGATGAGCTTCTTGCCGTCCGGGAAGGTCCAGGTGTGGACCTGGGGCTTGACCTCGTCCTTGACGATGCCCGGGACCTTGGCGAGGCCGGCCATGTCGATCTCGTTGTCGAAGTGGCCGATGTTGCCGACGATCGCCTGGTGCTTCATCTTGGCCATGTCGGAGGCCATGATGATGTCCTTGTTGCCGGTCGTGGTGACGAAGATGTCGGCCTTGTCGATGACCTCGTCGAGGGTCGTGACCTGGAAGCCGTCCATCGCGGCCTGGAGCGCGCAGATCGGGTCGATCTCGGTGATGATGACGCGGGCGCCCTGTCCGCGCAGGGATTCCGCGCAGCCCTTGCCCACGTCGCCGTAGCCGCAGACGACCGCGGTCTTGCCGCCGATCAGGACGTCGGTGGCGCGGTTGATGCCGTCGACCAGGGAGTGGCGGCAGCCGTACTTGTTGTCGAACTTCGACTTGGTGACGGCGTCGTTCACGTTGATCGCCGGGAAGAGGAGGACGCCGTCGCGCTGCATCTCGTACAGGCGGTGGACGCCGGTGGTGGTCTCCTCGGTGACACCGCGGATCTCGGAGGCCAGCTGGGTCCACTTCTGGGGGTTCTCGCCCAGGGTGCGGTGGAGCAGCTGGAGGATGACGCGGTGCTCGTCGGACTCGGCGGTCTCCACGCCGGGGACCTTGCCGTCCTTTTCGTACTCGACGCCCTTGTGGACGAGGAGAGTGGCGTCACCGCCGTCGTCGAGGATCATGTTCGGGCCGCCGGTGGCGGCGTCCGGCCAGGTCAGTGCCTGCTCGGTGCACCACCAGTACTCCTCCAGGGTCTCGCCCTTCCAGGCGAAGACCGGGATGCCCTGCGGGTTGTCGGGCGTGCCGTTCGGGCCGACGGCGATGGCGGCGGCCGCGTGGTCCTGGGTGGAGAAGATGTTGCAGGAGGCCCAGCGGACGCGCGCGCCGAGGGCGACCAGGGTCTCGATGAGGACGGCGGTCTGCACGGTCATGTGCAGGGAGCCGGTGACGCGGGCGCCGGCGAGGGGCTGCGTCTCCGCGTACTCCTTGCGGATCGCCATGAGGCCGGGCATCTCGTGCTCGGCGAGGGTGATCTCCTTGCGGCCGAACTCGGCCAGGGAGAGGTCGGCGACCTTGAAGTCCTGTCGGTTGTCGACAGTCGTCATTGCGAGCTGCTCCTCGGGGTTGGGGCGAGGTGGGTACGGCTGGTCTGCGCGGCGGCGGACACAGGGGTGCCCGAGAAGAGGACACAGGCATGCCCACGTACGCGCAGCGCAGTTCGTCGGAGGCCCTCTCTCCCTCGGTCGGCCCCCGTACTGGGGCCGCCCGACCGCCATCAGCAGCGACGTCTGGCTCCGTCCCAAGCTACACCGCGGGACCGCGCCGCCCCAGTCCGCCTCCGAACACTTCACGCCTTTCCCGGGGCGGTAGGGGCCGGCGGGCACCCGTGGGCGGACCGGGGTCAGTGCCCGGCGGCGTGCGGGGTGGGGCCGCCGGGGGCGGCTTCCGGGTCCGGGCCCTTGGTGGCCTCGGCCTCGCTGTAGATGTCCGGTTCCAGGTAGATGACGCGGGCGATCGGGACGGCGGTGCGGATGCGGGCCTCGGCGGCGTTGATGGCGTCCGCGACCTCGGTGGCCGTGTCGTCGTGCTGGACCGCGACCTTCGCGGCGACCAGCAGTTCCTCGGGGCCGAGGTGGAGCGTGCGCATGTGGATGATGCCGGTGACCGTCTCGCCGTCGACGATCGCGGCTTCGATCTTCTTGACCTCTTCGGTGCCGGCGGCCTCGCCGAGCAGCAGCGACTTGGTCTCGGCGGCGAGGACGAGGGCGATGGCGACGAGCAGGAGGCCGATGCAGAGCGTGCCGATGCCGTCCCAGATGCCGTCGCCGGTGAGGACGGACAGGCCGACGCCGCCGAGGGCGAGGACGAGGCCGATCAGGGCGCCGAAGTCCTCCAGCAGGACCACCGGCAGCTCGGGTGCCTTGGCCCGGCGGATGAACTGCGACCAGGAGAGCTTGCCGCGGAGCTCGTTGGACTCCTTGATGGCGGTGCGGAAGGAGAAGCCCTCGGCGATGACCGCGAAGACGAGGACGCCCACCGGCCAGTACCAGTTCTCCAGCTCATGGGGGTGGCTGATCTTCTCGTAGCCCTCATAGACGGCGAACATGCCGCCGATCGAGAAGAGGACGATCGAGACGAGGAAGGCGTAGATGTACCGCTCACGGCCGTAGCCGAAGGGGTGCTGCGGGGTGGCCTCGCGCTGGGCTCTCTTGCCGCCGATGAGCAGCAGGAACTGGTTGCCCGAGTCGGCCAGCGAGTGGACGCCCTCGGCGAGCATCGAGGATGATCCGCTGAACGCGAACGCCACGAACTTCGATGCCGCGATCGCGAGATTGGCGCTGAGTGCCGCCACGATCGCCTTGGTGCCGCCTGACGCGCTCATGTGTCGCGTTGTCCCTTCCCCTACGTACCGCTACGCCGTGCGGGCCGATGCCGGTCGCCTTTGCCCGCCCTTTGCCGATGGGCCATTCTTGCAGCCCCGTCTGTTCGCGGTGCGCCAGGTATCCACAACCCCGGTCGGATGATCGGACAAGTCGGGTCAGAGGCGCACGGTGGCCCGGAAGACTGTTCCGGTTCCGGACACCTCCGCCTTGTCGGCCGCCGGTACGAACACGGACTGGCCGGGGGTCAGTTCGTGCTCGCCCGCCCGTACCGTGCCGGCCGTGCAGAGCAGGATCTGCGGGGTCGGCAGGGTGAGGTCGTGGGTGGTGCCGCCCGCCGGGAGGACGTACCGGGAGAGCTGGAACTCGTCGATGGGGGTCTCGTAGACCTCCTCGCCGTCCGGGGAGGCTTCCGGGCGCAGCACGCCCGGGTCGCTCGCCTCGAAGCGGACGATGCGCAGGAGTTCGGGGACGTCGACGTGCTTGGGGGTGAGGCCGCAGCGCAGGACGTTGTCGGAGTTGGCCATGATCTCGACGCCGAGGCCGTTCAGGTAGGCGTGCGGTATGCCGGCCCCGAGGAACAGGGCCTCGCCGGGTTGCAGGCGGACGTGGTTGAGGAGCATGGCGGCGATGACGCCGGGGTCGCCGGGGTAGTGCCGGGCGATGTCGGCGTAGGGGGCGTGGTCGCCGCCGAGGCGGGCGCAGGCGGTGGCGGCCTGGGCGACGGTGCGGGCCATCTCGTCGCGGTCGGCGGTGAGGACGGCGGTGAGGACCTCGCGCAGCGCGGCGTCCGCCGGGCGGGCGCGCAGGAGATCCACGTACGGCTTCAGGGTGTCGACGCCGAGGCCGTCGAGGAGGTCGGCGGCCCGGAGCGGGTCGCGGAAGCCGCACAGGCCGTCGAACTCGGTGAGCGCGCAGATCAGTTCGGGCTTGTGGTTGGCGTCCCGGTAGTTGCGGTACGGGGCGTCCACCGGGATGCCGCGCTGCTCCTCGTCCTCGTACCCCTGCCTGGCCTGTTCGAGGTCGGGGTGGACCTGGAGGGAGAGCGGGGCGCCGGCCGCGAGGATCTTCAGCAGGAACGGCAGCCGCGGCCCGAACTTGGCGACCGCCTCCGGTCCGAGTTCCCGCTTCGGATCCACGTCTATGACGTCGACGAGCGTGCCGCGCGGGGTGCGTGAGGGGGCGCCGGGGTGGGCGCCCATCCACATCTCGGCCTGCGGTTCGCCGGTCGGCTCGACGCCGATGAGCTTCGGGATCGCGGTGGCCGAGCCCCAGGCGTAGGGGCGGATGGTGTTGTCGAGGCGGTCCATGGGGCTCTCTCTGCCGGATGTGTGCGTACTGTCGCCGCGTATGTCTGGGGTCGGTCCCGCGTACGACCGGTCGGGGTGACGGCCGATCGGGGGCCGGTGTCTGGTCGCGATCTGTTGGCGGGTCGGGATCCGGAGACCGGTCGGGATCTTCGGGATCCGGAGACCGGTCGGGATCTTCGGGATCCGGAGACCGGTCGGGAACTTCGGGATCCGGTGACCGGTCGGGATCTGGTGGCCGGGCCGGGCCCCCCTGGGTGTCCAGGTCAGGCTCCTGAAGCGAGCGCCAGGTAAACGGCGGCGAAATCCGTCATGGCGATCAGCTCCGCCAGGGTCTCCAGTTCGTCGCCGGATGCCGGTTCCAGCTCGCTGATGGGCGTGTCGTGGCTGAGGGCCAGGTCACGGGCGCCCTGGGCGGCGGTGAGGCCGCCGATCGGACGGTCGCGGAGCAGCACCACGCGCGCGTGGAGCGCGGGGGACTCGTCGACCCGGTCGCGGAAGAAGTCGTCCGGATCGGCGCTGGCGGCGAGCGGGCCGGCGAGCAGCGCGCTGTGGGCGGCGAGCGCCTCGGGAAGTTCCGCGACGAGGGCGGGGCGGCCGGCCAGTTCGGCGAGGGCCGCGGCGAAACGCCGGCCCGCCGGACCGGCCGCGGCGCCCTCGGTCCAGATCACCGGGAGCGCGTCGGCGAGTTCGGCGGCGAGCGTCTTGGCGGGATTGCTGTAGGTCACGATGGCCGGGCCGCACCGCTCGGCGACCTGGTCCAGGCGGTCGGCGACCTGGTCCAGGGCATCGGACGGGGCGGTGACGAGTCCGACGCGGTCGAGGAGCGCGAGCAGCGGGGTGAGCAGCGCCCACAGGACGCCCGGGGAGGACGCGGCGAGTGGCTCCTCGTGGTCGTAAGGGGCGGTGGCCATCGGTACGAAGAGGCCGTGCGCTCCGGTGACCGCCTCGGCCAACGGGGTGCGGGCGGGGGCCACGGCGACGACCGAACAGCCGCGGCGGTACGCCTGGTCGACGAGGAGGGAGAGGCTGGGTTCGGAACCGTCCGGGGTGGCGATCAGCAGCAGGTCGACGGAGCCGACCCAGCCGGGCAGTTCCCAGCGCAGGGCGCCGGCCGCGGGGGCGACGCCGGAGGGGGCGAGCCGGATGACGGGGCTGCCGGGGCCGGCGAGCGAGCCGAGGAAGTCGGCGGCGTGGGTGGCGGCGGCGCCGGGTCCGGCGATCAGGACCGACCGGGGCCTGCCGTCCGGTTTGAGGCCGCCGATGCCGGCCTCGATGGCCTGCCGGGCGGCGACGCGTACGCGGGCACCGGCTTCCGCGGCGCCCCGCAGGAGACCTCGGCGGTCGGCCTCGGCGAGGCCCTCCGGGGTGTCGAGCAGCGATTCGTCGAGCATGGGCGACTGCCTCCGATGCGCCGGGGTCCTTGATGGGCGGCTCGTCTGTGCGGGTGGGCGCCTCGGTGGGCGGCCCCGGGGCCCGGGCCGGTGGCCGGTCCAGGGGGTGGGGCTCGTCCTCAGGCGGGGCGGCGGGCCTCGTCGACGAGGAGGACCGGGATGCCGTCGCGGACGGGGTACGCGAGGCCGCAGTCCTGACCGGTGCAGATCAGCTCGGAGTCCTGCTCCTTGAGGGGAGCGTGGCAGGCCGGGCAGGCGAGGATCTCCAGGAGGCCGGCTTCCAGCGGCATGGGGTGTCCCTTCGAGCGGATACGGTCGTGCACTGATGTGCCTGGTCAGGGTACCGCTGTGGGACCCGGCCGCGGGGGCCGGGCGAGCCTTGGGATGTCCGGCCGGGGCGGACGGGAGACGGCTCGTGCCGGAGGACGGTACGGCGGGGGCGCGCCCATCTGGGGCATGCCCCAGGTGGGGTCGAGGACGGCGCCGCACATCAGACGGTGCCGGGACGGCGGCACGCCGACTGGGTCGGGACGGCGCGGCGCCCGGAAGCCGGATCCAGTGACGGCGCCGCTCTTCGAACCGCTCGGCACGACGCGGCCTGCCTGCACGTTCCGCCCCGCCCCGCCTTGCCTTGCCTTGCCTTGCCTCGCCTCGGCGGCTGACGGCTGACGGCTGACGGCACGGCCGCCCTGCCCTACGCGGCACAGCGGCCCTGTATTTACGAGGCACAGCGGCCCCGGCCCTACACGGCACAGCACATCAGCCGGCCGGCCGACCCGACGCGGCCTCGGCGGTACGGCACAACGCCTCCCACGCCGGACGGCTCGGCACGGCGACCCCGCCGAACGGCTGACGGCTCGGCACGGCGACCCCGGCGTGCAAAGGATGGCGACCCCGGCGTGCAAAGAACGGCGGCCCCGACCGGACCCCCACGGCACGACGGCCCGCGCCGAGGGGGTCGTCAGGCGCCCGTGCCGAAGCGGTAGGCAGCGGTCCGCTTCCGGGCGGTCGTCAGCCCCGGATGATCGCCAGTACCTCGTCCCGCACCCTGACCATGGTCGCCTCGTCGCGGGCCTCCGCGTTCAGCCGCAGCAGGGGTTCGGTGTTGGAGGGGCGGACGTTGAACCACCAGTCGGCGGTGGACACGGTGAGGCCGTCGAGGTCGTCGAAGGTGACGCCTTCCCGGGAGGCGTAGGCGGCGCGGATCGCGGCGAGGCGGGCCTTCTGGTCGGCGACCGTGGAGTTGATCTCACCGGAGCCGACGTAGCGGTCGTACTGGGCGACGAGGGCGGACAGGGGAGCGTCCTGGCCGCCGAGGGCGGCGAGGACGTGCAGCGCCGCGAGCATGCCCGTGTCGGCGTTCCAGAAGTCCTTGAAGTAGTAGTGCGCGGAGTGCTCGCCGCCGAAGATCGCGCCGGTGCGCGCCATCTCCGCCTTGATGAAGGAGTGGCCCACCCGGGTGCGCTGCGGGACACCGCCGTGCTCCTTGACGACCTCGGGGACCGACCAGGAGGTGATGAGGTTGTGGATGACCGTGCCCTGCCCGCCGTTGCGGGCCAGTTCGCGCGCGGCCACCAGGGCGGTGATCGCCGACGGGGACACGGGATCGCCGTGCTCGTCGACGACGAAGCACCGGTCGGCGTCGCCGTCGAACGCGATGCCGAGGTCGGCACCCTCCGCGCGCACCCGCTGCCGCAGGTCCACGATGTTGGCCGGGTCGAGCGGGTTGGCCTCGTGGTTCGGGAACGTGCCGTCCAGTTCGAAGTACATCGGGACCAGGGTCAGGGGCAGGCCGGCGAAGACCGTGGGGACCGTGTGGCCGCCCATGCCGTTGCCCGCGTCCACGACGACCTTCAGGGGGCGGATGGAGGCCAGGTCGACGAGGGAGCGGAGGTGCGCCGCGTAGTCCTTCAACGTGTCGCGCCCGGTGACGGTTCCCGGCCGCTCGGCGGGCTGCGGGGCGCCCGACTCCAGCCAGCGCTCGGCCAGTTCACGGATCTGGGCCAGCCCGGTGTCCTGGCCGACCGGCGCCGCGCCCGCGCGGCACATCTTGATGCCGTTGTAGCGCGCCGGGTTGTGCGAGGCCGTGAACATGGCGCCGGGCAGGCCGAGGGCGCCCGAGGCGTAGTACAGCTGGTCGGTGGAGCACAGGCCGATCTCGGTGACGTCGGCGCCCTGGGCGGCCGCACCGCGCGCGAAGGCGCGGGACAGGCCGGGCGAGGACGGTCGCATGTCGTGGCCGGTCACGATCGCGTCGGCGGCGGTGACCTGGACGAACGCCGCCCCGAAGAGTTCGGCCAGCGAGTCGTCCCACTGGTCCGGGACCACTCCGCGTACGTCGTACGCCTTCACGATCTGCGACAGATCAGCAGCCACGGCCAACCCTCCTGAAGTCCTATCGGTCCGCACAAACTACCCGTACGAACCGGAGGTCCGCTGAAGACGCCCAAAGGCTCCCCGCCGCGCCGCCGGGTCGGCTCCCGGCCGGACGGCGTGGGCACGGCTCACGGCAGGTCCGGGTCCGGCCTACGCAGGTCGCGCCGACGGCGCCCGGACCACGTCGGCGCGGCCCCTGCCGACGGCGCCCGGCCCCCACCGCCGCAACGCAGAGCGCGCCGCCCCTCACCGACGCAGCGCAGAGGGCTGTCCGGCCCCCACCGCCGCGGCCCAGACCGCCGTCCGGTCCCCACCGCCGCGGCCCGGACCGGCAGCCGCCCCCGCCAAAACAGCCCAGATCAGCAGGCCCGTGCGGCTCACGGCAGCATCCACCCGAGCACCGGTGTGCTCTGGAGGACCACGATCAGGCACATCACCAGGAGCAGCCCGGCGCTCCAGGGCAGCACCTTGCGCAGCAGGTCGCCCTCGCGGCCGGCCAGGCCGACCGCGGCGCAGGCGATGGTCAGGTTCTGCGGCGAGATCATCTTGCCGAGGACACCACCGGAGCTGTTGGCCGCGGCGAGCAGTTCGGGCGACAGTCCCGATTCGCGGGCCGCGCTCACCTGGAGGGCGCCGAAGAGGGCGTTCGCCGAGGTGTCGGATCCGGAGACGGCCACTCCGAACCAGCCGAGGACCGGGGAGAGGAAGGCGAGTCCGGCGCCGGCGGCGGCCACGAACTGGCCGATCGTCGCCGCCTGTCCGGAGAGGTTCATGACGTAGGCGAGGGCCAGCACGGACGTCACGGTGAGGATCGCGAACCTCAGTTCGTGCACCGTCGCGGCCCACTCGCGCACCGCCACGCGCGCGTGCACGCCGAGCACGGCCGCGGTGCACACTCCGGCGAACAGCACGAGTGTGCCGCCCGCGGAGACGACGGGCCAGCTGAAGACGTTCCCGCTGACCGGGGTGCCGTCGGGGGCGGCGACGTTCAGGAGGGGCCAGTCGTACGTCTGCGTCGTTCGCGCGAGCCAGTCCTTGACGACCGGGACCTGCGCCAGGGAGAAGATCACCACGATGAACGCGTACGGGGCGTAGGCGCGCAGGACTTCGGGCCGCGGGTCGGACTCGTCCAGGTCCGCGCTGCGCACGCCGGTCAGCACGGACGCCCGTACGGTCTCCGTGGCGGGCACGCGCGCGTGCGGTACGGCGACCAGGGCGCCGGCGCCGACCAGGGAGGCGGCGATGTCGGCGAGTTGCGCCGAGACGTAGTTGGAGGCGGCGAACTGGGCGGCCGCGAAGGCGACTCCGCACACCAGGGCGGGCACCCAGGTCTCGCGCAGCCCGCGGCGCCCGTCGACGAGCCCGATGAGGACGAGCGGCACCGCCAGGGCGAGCAGTGGTGTCTGCCGGCCGACCACGGAGGCGACGGAGTCCAGTGGCAGCCCGGTGACCTGAGCGAGCGTCACGACCGGGGTGCCCATGGCACCGAAGGCGACCGGCGCGGTGTTGGCGACCAGGGAGACCACCGCGGCGCGCACCGGGTCGAAGCCGAGGGCGACGAGCATCACCGAGCAGATGGCGACCGGCGCGCCGAATCCAGCCAGGGCCTCCAGGAGGGCACCGAAGCAGAACGCGACCACCAGGGCCTGGATGCGCGGGTCGTCGGACAGCCGCCCGAAGGAGCGGCGCAGGATGTCGAAGTGCCGGGTGCGGACGGTCATCCGGTACACCCACAGGGCGTTGATGACGATCCACAGGATCGGGAAGAGGCCGAACGCGGCCCCCTGGACGGCGCTTGACAGCGTCTGCTCCAGCGGCATGCGGTAGGCGAGCCAGGCGACCAGAACGGCCGCGAGGAGGCCGATCAGACCAGCCTGGTGCGCCTTCATGCGGACGCCGCCGAGCAGGACCAGGACGATGACGAGCGGCAGGGCCGCGACCAGGGCGGACAGGCCGAGTGAAGCGGCGACGGGATCGAGGTGCTGGACGTACACGGGGGGCCTCCCCGGGCCTCATCGTTTTCCGGCATACGGAAATCGATTTCTCGTTTCAGCTGACGGAATGGTCGTGTCCGCGACAACCATGCGTCAATGGGTGTGCGTCGATCCGCGGAAGATTCCACGGGGAGTCGGTCGTGCGGAGGGCCGGCGGCGCGGGACGGCGCGCGGGAATCAGTTGTCCGGTGAGCGCAGCACCCGGAGGTGACCGCGGCGGGCGACCTCCATGGGGTCCGCCGTGCGTGCCCCGCCGCCCGCCTCGGCCGCCCGCTCCTGGGGGCGGGCCGCCTCGCGCACGGCGTTGGCGAGCGCCTCCAGGTCGTCACCGCTGGGGCGGGCCGGAGCGGAGCCGTCGAGGAGCCTGACGACGTCCCAGCCGCGCGGAGCGGTCAGGCGCTCGGAGTGCTCGGCGCACAGGTCGTAGCAGTGTGGTTCGGCGTAGGTGGCGAGCGGGCCGAGGACGGCGGTCGAGTCGGCGTAGACGTACGTCAGCGTCGCGACGGCGGGTCGGCCGCAGGCGGTGCGCGAACAGCGACGTACAGGGCTCACGACGTTGGACGGTACCGCACTCTTGAGCGGGCCGCGACGACTCTCCACCAGGTCACTCCACCGTGTCGTGCTGTGAGACGCCCCACACGCTCCCGCGATCACACTTTCCTGACCTGCGTGAACAGACCCGCCCACCGTCCGCGGCACGCGGGCATCCGGTCATGAGTCGGCACAAACAACGCCAATTGGCTTGAGGGCGACGGTCCCGGAGAGACGCCGAAACGTGCTCAACCTTGGCTGGAATGGTCATCCCACGACATGCGGTACACGGTGCCCGGTCGGCGTCCCGGTCGGCGTGTGGGGGACCGGCGGGCGGACCGCGCGAGGACTACGCTTCACCAGTGATGGACAACCGTGTACCGCCCCGTGCCGTCGGCCCCGGGCCCCGTCGTCGTGACCGCCACGGGCGTGGCATGCGCGGGCCCATCGCCCCGCCGCAGGTGCCGCTCGCGGCATCGCGCGCGGAGGCGTTCGCGGACCTGGTGCAGGACTCCGTGGAACGGCTCGGGCGGCGCTGGCCGCAGCTCGCCGACATCGATTTCCAGGTGCTGGAGGTGCCCAAGCTCCAAGGACAGCCCGGTGACGTCTGGAGCGACGAGGCCGTGCCGCTCGGCCGGACCGTGGCGGCGCACGACGGGCACCGGGCGCGCGTGGTGGTGTACCGCAGGCCCGTGGAGATCCGTACGAAGGGGCGGGACGAGCGGGCGGCGCTGGTGCACGAGGTCGTCGTGGAGCAGGTCGCCGAGTTGCTGGGGCTCACCCCGGAGACGGTCGATCCCCGCTACGGCGAGGACTGAGCGCGCACACCCGAGCGCCCCTCCCGCACACCCGAGCGCCCCTCCCGCACACCCGGGTGTCCCCTCCGTACGGCACACCCCGGGTGTCCCCCGTACGGTCGCGTCCCTCCGAGGCCGCCGCGTCCCTTCCGTGACGTGCCGCCCGTCTGTCGCCCCGCTCAGCGCTGGAGGACCGAGAGGTCCTGGTCCGCCCGCGGGACCGCGACCGTTCCCCGGTCGTCCGGGAGCGTCTGGACCGTGAAGCCGGGGATGCCCTCCTGGGTGTCGGTGAGGGTGCGGGAGGCGTACACCGGGCCGCCGGAGACGGTCTCGACCGTCAGCGCGTACGTGCCCTTCAGGCCGGACGGGGCCGGGATCTCGATGTCCTGGGTGCTTCCCGCCTTGACCCGGTAGGACTTCGTCACGGGTGTGCCGCCCTCGGTGCCGGCCGAGGCCGTCACCTTGATCTCGGCGGCGGCGGTGGGTGCGGTGACGGACAGGGTCGTGCCCTTGGCGCTGTTGCCGACGGCTGTCGCCCGCGCGCCCACCGGCTCGGTCGCCGGGATGAAGGCGGTCTCCTGCTTGTCGCCCTTGCCGCGGGTCACCCGCAGGGCGGCGATCACCGGCACCGACTGGTCCCCCGGCATCAGGACGAGGGAGCCCGCTTCTCCCCGGGTCAGCTCGCCCAGGTCGGCGGCCGTCGTCATGCCCGCCTTCACGCGCAGCGTCTCGTTCCCGGCGGGGGTGATCAGGCCGTCCGCGGAGGCCAGGCGGATCTTCAGGTCCGCGTCGCTGTCCGAGGGGGTGAAGGCGATCAGCCGGACGTCGGTGGCGTCCTTCGGGATGCCGGGCAGCACCAGCGTGTCGGCCGGGTCGCCGGCCGCCGCCAGCCAGTCGCCGCCGGTCTTGGCGTCGAGGGCCTGGACGGCCGCGCCGACCCGCCCACTGCGGACGTTGACGTGCAGTGTGAGGTCGCTCTGCGCGTCGCCGGCCAGCGTGGACAGCAGGACGGGCTTGCTGGAGTGCGGCGGGACCGTGATCCCCTCCCCCACCGTAGACTTGATCGCGCCGTCCTTGCCGTACAGATCCAGGTCGACGACGGCCGCGCCGTCGTCGGGGTTGGTGAGGTGCACGTAGTCGGTACGGTCGGCGGCCGTGGAGACACCCGGGAACCAGAACTCGGTGTCCGCCGCGGTACAGGTGACGCCCTGTAGGCCGCGGCCGGTGCCCGCGGCGATCGAGGTGGTCTCCTGGACGGTCCAGCCGGGCGCCGACTTCCCCTCGGCGGTGCCGGCGAGCGCGGGCGTGTCGGATCCGGAGGTGTCACCGGTGGCCGGGGTGCCGGGCGCCTCGGGGGTGAGCACCGGCTCGGCGTCCTTCTTGCTGCCCTTGCCCTTGCCCGTGTCGCCGGTGCCGTCCGCCGACTCCTCGGTCACCGGCTTCAGTTCGGCCTTGCCGTCGCCCTTCGTGCCCTTCGTGACCGGGGTGAAGGACGTGTACGACGTCTCGGCGATGTCGGAGAGGCTCGGCGCCGGGCACAGCAGGCTCGTGCGCTCCACGGGGAGTTGGGCGGCCGCCTCGGGAGCGGCCGCGCCGGAGGCGGCCGGGGTCTCCAGCGTGGCGAAACCGGTGACGGCGGCGAGCGCGGCCGTGCCGGCGATCAGGGACAGGGTGGTGCGCTTCACTGCTGGCTCCCGTCGGGGCGCTCGCTGGCGGTGCCGTGGTGGGGATGGGGGTGGGGGTGGGCCGCCGGGTCGTAATGCGGGTCGTAGCCCGCGTCGTAGCCGGGCTCGTAACCCTGCTGGTACGTCGGGTCGTAGGCACCCTGCTGGGGAGCGCCGTCGTACCCGTACGGGTCGTACTGGCCGCTCTGGTACGGGTCCGCCTGGTAGGTCTGCTGGTCGTAGCCGCCCTGGTAATGACCGGCGCCCTGGTACTGGTCCGTGCCCTGGTACTGGTCGGCGCCCTGGTACTGGTCGCCGTAGTACTCGGTGCCCGCGTAGGCGCCCGTGTCGTTGCCCCAGGCCGTCGTGTCCTCGCCCGGGGGCACCGGCGTGTCGTAGGTCTGCTGGTGCGGTACGGCGGCCGGAGCCTCCTCGGCGGACGGCGGGCCGTCCGGGTCGGGTGCCTCCGGCGCGCCGGAGTCCTCGGCATCCGCCTGGGCGCGCAGGCGGCGGGCCCGGCGGCCCTCCCCGGCCACGGCCTGAGCGGGGACGGCGGCTTCCTCGGGCAGGTCGTCGTCGACGTCGCGGCGGCGGCCGGGCAGGGCGAGCACGACCAGGACCACGGCGAGTGCGCCCTGGGCCCACAGCCAGGCGGTGTGGCCGATCGGGGCGTCGTAGGCGACGTCCAGCGTGCCGCCCTCGGCGGGGAGTTCGAAGCCCTGGGCCCAGCCGTCGACCGTGGTACGGGTGAGCGGCTTGCCGTCCAGGGTGGCGGTCCAGCCGTCGGCGGCCGCGTCGGCCAGCCGCAGGACACGGCCGTCCGGGCCGGACGGAACGGTGGTGTGGACGTCAACAGGACCGGCGGCCACGGGCTGCGGGGTGCCCGAGCCGTTGCCGGACACGATGGCCGCGCGCGAGACCTGCTGGTCGACGCGCCACAGCGCGCTGCCGTCCTGCTCACTGAGCCGGCTCAGGCCGGGCGTGGCGTCGAGGACGCGGCTCATCTCGCGCGGCGCGCCCTTGTGGACGATGACGTAGCGCACCGCGAAGCCGCCGAGTTGGTCCGCCTGGTCGGCGCCGGAACCGGCGACGAGGTTGGCGACGGCCTTGTCGAGGGTGGCGCTCTCGCCCTGCGCGACGGCGAGTTCGGCGTCGCCCATGCGGGCGCCTGAGCCGCGGACGAGGGTGTAGCGCACCTGCGCGCCGGAGTCGCTGTCGAGGACCAGGGTGCGGGCCTGGTCCTCGGTGTCGCTGTCCTCGGCGACGAACGCGGGCACCTGCACCGGGTCGCGCCGCTCCACCGGTCCGTCGGCGCCGCCGATCATCCAGCCCATGGCGACCAGCAGCGGGCCCGCGGCCGACGCGAAGGCGATCAGCGCGGCGACCGGCTGGCGCCAGCCGAAACTCTGCTCGGCCACGCGTGCGCGTGCCCCGTCGGCGCCGAGCACGGCGGCGGCGAGCAGCGCGATGCCGTACACGAGGGTGGCGGGGCCGGCCCAGGCGGAGCCGTTGGACAGGGCCGCGAAGACGAGGGCCACCAGGGCGACCGCCCAGGCCCGGTAGATGCCCGACTGGCGTTCGGAGCGCAGCAGGGCGGCCAGCGCGGCCAGCACGATGCCGATGAGCATCAGCCCGTCCACCGTGCCGGGGCCGCCCGGGCTCGCGCCGAGCAGGTCGAGCGCGGAGGCCGCCGAGGCGCCGTACTCCAGTCCCGCCTCCTTGAAGAAGCCGAACGGGAGCAGCGACAGCGACCACGGCGCGAGGACCAGCAGCGGGGTGCCCAACTGGGTCAGGAAGCGCAGGCCCTGCGCGGGGAGGTCGCCGCGGCGCACGGCCAGCACGCCGATGCCCAGGATCAGCGCGATGGGCCACACGATGGGCGTGAAGGCGGTGGTGACGGTCAGCAGCAGCGCGTACGCCCAGGTGGCGCGCCAGCTGCCGCGCGCGCCCGAGCCGTGTGCCAGGCCGCTCGCGGCGATGCCCGCGCGGGCGATCAGCGGCAGCAGCACGGCCAGCACGGCGGTGCCGATCCGGCCGCTCGCGAGGGCACCGGTGGCGGCGGGCAGGAAGGCGTAGGCGATGGCCGCCCACGCGCGCAGGAGGCGCGAGGTGACGAGCGGGCGGGAGGCGAAGTACGCGGTGACGCCGGCCAGCGGAACCGAGCAGACGAGCAACACGGTGACTGCGAGGCCGGTCGAGCCGAACAGCACGGACGCCAGCATCGCGACGATCGCCAGGTAGGGCGGCGCGGACGGGGTGCCGCCGGTGCCCACTGGGTGCCAGGCGTCGAGATAGCGCGACCACAGCCCGCCGGCGTCGGCCGGTGCGGGCAGCAGGGCGCCGCCGGACAGCGCGCCGCCGCCGAGCAGGGAGCGGCAGGCGACCAGCGAGACCAGCAGCAGGACCAGGAAGAGGACGGGGCCGGGTTTGCGGGCGATGCGCTTGAGGCGGGCGAACTGCTCGATCTCCAGGAAGTCCGCGTCGTCGCCGCCGGGGCCGGACTCCACCGCGCCGCCGTGCCGTCCGGCCGAGGAGACCTCGGGGTCGGACGCGCCGAAGACATTGCCCGCGACCTGTTCCACGGTGGCCCGCACGGTCGCGCCGGGCGGCGGGAACAGCGGGCGCAGCTCGCCCTTGTCGACCTGGGGGCGACCGCGGCTGCGCCGGCCGGCGAGGATCCGCTCGGGCCGCAGCAGGACGCCCAGCAGACCGCGGACCTCGTCGACGGCCTGGCCGGGGACCTTGCCGACCAGGTAGGCGAGGGTGCGCAGGAGCGTGCCGAGCACCAGCCGCAGCAGGATCCAGGGCAGCACCGCCGTACGCGCGTTGACGAGGAGGGTGTAGACGGCACCCGCCTTGTCGACCTTGTGCGGGGAGGCGGTGGTGCGGCCGCCGCAGTCGACGGTGCGGCGCTCGCGGGAGGCGGCCTCGGCGTGCCGCACGACGGCCTCGGGGGCGATGAGGACGCGGTGGCCGGCGGAATGGGCACGCCAGCACAGGTCGACGTCGTCGCGCATGAGGGGCAGCCGGCGGTCGAATCCGCCGAGTTCCTCGAAGACGTCGCGCCGGATCAGCATGCCCGCGGTGGAGACGGACAGGACGCGCTGCACGTGGTCGTGCTGGCCCTGGTCCTGTTCGCGGCGGTCCAGGCCGGTCCAGCGGCGGCCGGAGTGGGCGATGCTGACGCCTACCTCCAGGAGCTGGCGGCGGTCGTACCAGCCGCGGAGCTTGGGGCCGACGACGGCTACGTCGTCGCGGCCCAGCTCCAGCTCGTTGTCGACCACGCGCAGCAGCTGGGCCAGGGCGTCGGGCTCGGGGGCGCAGTCGTCGTGCAGGAGCCACAGCCACTGCACGGGCTCCCCGTGCGGCAGCTCCGGCATGTCGTACGCCTCGTCGCGCCAGGTGCGCGTGACGGGGTCCCAGCCGCTGGGGCGCTTGAGGTAGGGCAGTTCGTCCGGGGTGAGGACGGGCGCGGTGCGGTTGGCCTCCTCGACGGCCTGGCCGAAGCCGGTGCGGCGGGCGAGGTGCAGCACGCGGTCGGCGCCGAGCGCGTCGGTGACCAGCTGGGCGGACTCGTCCGCGCTGCCGGTGTCGGCCGCCATCGCGTGCTGGACGGGCCGCTCCTGGCCGAACAGCCCGGCGAGCGCGTCGGGCAGCCAGCGGGCGCCGTCGTGGGAGACGAGCACCGCGGTCACCACGTGCCGCGGGAACTCGGGCGGACGGGCGGGGTCGAAGGCTGCCGAGTGGGCAGGCTCGAACGCCGCCGGGCGGGCCGGATCGAACGCTGCGGCGGCAGCGGCGTCTTGACTGGCTGCCGTATGGCTGTGCACGGACATCGAGGTACGGGCCCCGGTTCGGTGGACTGTGGTGGACGCCCGCACCCCGAGGGGGCGGCGCGGCGTCTCGGACGAGCGACCACACTATCGGCTGGGCATGACGACGGCCCGCCGCCTGTGGATAACCCACCGGCTACGGGCCGTTCGTGACGTATGTGCGTGAAGGTTCCGTACCGCCCCGATCAGACGGCCGCTTTCTTCAACCTGCGGCGCTCACGCTCGGACAGGCCGCCCCAGATGCCGAAGCGCTCGTCGTTGGCGAGGGCGTATTCGAGGCACTCGGAGCGGACCTCGCAGGCGAGACAGACCTTCTTGGCCTCTCTGGTCGAGCCGCCCTTCTCGGGGAAGAAGGACTCGGGATCGGTCTGGGCGCACAGCGCGCGCTCCTGCCAGCCGAGTTCCTCGTCCGCGTCGTCGACCAGCAGTTGCTGCACCAGCTCGGTCATGTGCGCCCCTCGTCTGTCTTTCACGTCCCCGTGTGGCGGCCGTTACCGATTTCGGCTGAACGACACGAGTGAAATTACAAGTGTGCTGCTCCGGGCGAGTCAAGCCGAGATCTGCTATTGGGCCCGTTATTCACTCTGCGGAACCAAGGCCGTGCGGAAAGTGTTCAAATCGCCATAAACCTTGACATGCCGCCGAGGCCCCGGGAGGGCGCCGAACCCGTACGGCGATCTGCGGGGATCCGTACGCTGAAGGACGCCCAGGAGTTCGCCCGCGTTCCGGCGGAACCCGCACTCCCGGATGTGCGCGATGTCTCCCCGCGGCCCGACGGGCAAACCTTTCACCCCGGAGAGGAACCGGATGAGGTGAAACATGTGCCACATATCGGATGCCAAGTTGACACTGCGGGTGTGAACCGATGTCCTTGTGGGCATGCTCGCGAACTCGGCTCTCACCCCGACCCGCTCCGCCGGGTCCCACGGTGCTGCCCGCGCTCGCCGCAGCTGTTGTTGTTGCGGCTGTTGAGCCAAGCGCGCTCCGGCTGTTCCCCCGAGTCCGTCCCATCCGTCCGACTCGGCCGCTGCCTGCCCCAGCCCGCCTCCCCGAAGCCTCCGCGCTCCGTCCGCTCCGCTTCGCCCGGCCCCACCGCTCTCCCTTTTCTTCTCCACTCCGCGTCCCCTCTTCTTCGCTCCCCCTCCGCGTCTCCTTCTCCCCTCGTCGCTCCCGCGTCGCAAAGTCCGTCCCGAAGCCCGTCCCGAAGCCCCCCGCCACTTCCCGCCGAGGACCCACAGCACCACGATGAACAGCGACAACGACCTCCAGATCGCCGGCGACATCCTCGAAGTCCCCCACCTGCTCCAGCCCCCGCGCGAGCACCCGGAAACCGTCGCCGGCTTCGTGGGCCTCGCCCGCTCCGTCGCGGCCGACCGCGCCCAGTGGGCGCATCTGGTCCGGTACGACGCGACGACCCGCTGGTACCACCGGCTGCGCACCGGCCCCGGCTACGAGGTGTGGCTGCTGTCCTGGGTCCCCGGGCAGGGCACCGGACGACACGACCACGGCCGGTCCTCCGGAGTGCTGACGGTCCTGGAGGGCGCGCTGACGGAGCGGTCCGCGCGGGGCGCGCGCGTGCTGGCGCCGGGCGTGCAGCGGGTGTTCGCGCCGGGATATGTGCACGAGGTGGTCAACGACGCGCTGGAGCCCGCGGTCAGCCTGCACGTCTACCATCCGGGCCTCACCGAGATGACCATGCACACCGCCCCGCACTGCGAGGCCCGCGGCGTGCCGCGTCCACTGACTGCCTGACGCGTTGTCGTACCCGGCTGACACACTGATTCCATGCGCATTGTGGTTCTGGCAGGCGGCATCGGCGGTGCCCGGTTCCTGCGCGGTCTGAAGCAGGCCGCGCCGGACGCGGACGTCACGGTGATCGGCAACACCGGCGACGACATCCACCTCTTCGGGCTGAAGGTCTGCCCGGACCTCGACACGGTGATGTACACGCTGGGCGGCGGCATCAACGAGGAGCAGGGCTGGGGGCGGGCCGACGAGACCTTCCACCTCAAGGAGGAACTCGGGGCGTACGGGGTCGGACCCGGGTGGTTCGGGCTCGGCGACCGGGACTTCGCCACGCACATCGTGCGGACGCAGATGCTCGGCGCGGGCTATCCGCTGAGCGCGGTGACCGAGGCGCTGTGCGACCGCTGGAAGCCGGGCGTACGGCTGATCCCCATGACCGACGACCGGGTCGAGACGCACGTGGCGGTCGAGATCGACGGCGAGCGCAAGGCCGTCCACTTCCAGGAGTACTGGGTGCGGCTGCGCGCCTCGGTCCCGGCCGAGGCCGTCGTGCCGGTCGGGGCCGAGCAGTCCAAGCCCGCGCCGGGCGTCCTGGAGGCCCTCGCCGAGGCGGACGTGATTCTCTTCCCGCCGTCCAACCCGGTCGTCTCCGTCGGCACCATCCTCGCCGTGCCCGGCATCCGGGAGGCCATCGCCGACGCGGGCGTGCCGGTGGTGGGCCTGTCCCCCATCGTCGGGAACGCGCCCGTGCGCGGGATGGCCGACAAGGTGCTCGCGGCGGTGGGCGTGGAGTCCACGGCGGCCGCGGTCGCCGAGCACTACGGCTCGGGCCTGCTCGACGGCTGGCTCGTCGACACGGTCGACGCGGACGCGGTCGAGCGGGTCGAGTCGGCCGGCATCCGCTGCCGGGCCGTGCCCCTGATGATGACGGACGTGGCCGCGACGGCGCAGATGGCGCGTGCGGCGCTGGCGCTCGCGGAGGAGGTGCGGGGAGCTTGAGCGGCGAGATGATCGGCACGCCGGGCGGGGCCGACGGGGCGACTGCGCCGGGCGGGACCGACGGGGCGACTGCGCGCGGCCGAGGCGGCCGTGTACCTGCCGACGGCTCGCGCGGGCCTGCCGAGGGCGCGCGTGTGTCCGCGGGCGGCTCGCGGGTGCCTGCCGACGGCGGGAAGGCCGTCGCCGGTGGCGTGGGGCGGGCGGAGGAACCGGTCGGCCGTGCGGGGCGGACGGACGGACCGGTCGGGGGTGCGGGGCGGACGGACGGACCGGTCGGGGGTGCGGGGTCGGGGCGCGGTGCGGACGGGTTCCGGGTCTGGGCCGTCGCCGGGATTCCCGAGGTCCACCGGGGCGACGACCTGGCGAAGCTGATCGCCGCGGCCGAGCCGGGACTGCTCGACGGGGACGTGCTGCTCGTCACCTCCAAGGTCGTCTCCAAGGCCGAGGGGCGCGTCGTCGAGGCAGCCGACCGGGAGGCGGCGATCGACGCGGAGACCGTACGGGTGGTGGCCAGACGCGGCCCGCTGCGGATCGTCGAGAACCGGCAGGGCCTGGTCATGGCCGCCGCCGGGGTCGACGCCTCCAACACCCCGGCGGGCACGGTGCTCTTGCTGCCCGAGGACCCCGACGCGTCCGCGCGCGCGATCCGCGACGGGTTGCGCGACGTGCTCGGCGTGGACGTCGGGGTCGTGGTCACCGACACCTTCGGGCGGCCCTGGCGGGCGGGGCTCACGGACGTGGCGATCGGCGCTGCGGGCGTGCGCGTCCTGGACGATCTGCGGGGCGGCACCGACGCGTACGGCAATCCGCTCAGCGCCACCGTCGTCGCCACGGCGGACGAACTGGCCGCCGCGGGCGACCTGGTGAAGGGCAAGGCGACCGGGCGGCCGGTGGCGGTGCTGCGCGGGCTGTCCCAGCTGGTGAGCGGTGACCAGGCGGAGGGTGCGCGGGCCCTGGTGCGCGACGCCCGCGACGACATGTTCCGGCTCGGCACCTCCGAGGCCGTACGGGAAGCGGTGACCCTGCGCCGCACCGTACGGGCCTTCACCGACGAGCCCGTCGATCCCGGTGCGGTGCGACGGGCGGTGGCCGCCGCGGTGACCGCGCCAGCGCCGCACCACACGACGCCGTGGCGGTTCGTACTGCTGGAGTCGGCGGCGGCGCGGACCCGGCTGCTCGACGCCATGCGGGAGGCGTGGATCACCGATCTGCGGCGGGACGGCAAGAGCGAGGAGTCGATCGACAAGCGGGTGCGCCGCGGCGAGGTGCTACGGGGCGCGCCGTATCTCGTCGTGCCGTGTCTGGTGATGGACGGCTCGCACACCTACGGGGACGCACGGCGGGACGGTGCCGAGCGGGAGATGTTCGTGGTCGCCACGGGCGCGGGCGTGCAGAACTTCCTCGTCGCGCTGGCCGGGGAGCGGCTGGGCTCGGCCTGGGTGTCGTCGACGATGTTCTGCCGGGACGTGGTGCGCGAGGTGCTCGGGCTCCCGCAGGACTGGGATCCGATGGGTGCGGTCGCGGTCGGGCATCCGGCCGAGCGGCCCCGGGAACGTCCGGAGCGCGAGGTGTCGGCCTTCGTCGAAGTGCGGTGACCGCCGCGGTTCGGCAACGACTTCGCGGGACGCGGGGAGCTGGGGGGAGAGGGGAAGGGGGAACTGGGGTCACCCAGTTAGAGCGCAGCCGTGGGAATGGCAGCCTCGTAGACCTGATGGGCCTCGTAGACCGCGTCAGATCTTGTTGGACCTCGTTGGACCTCGTTGGACCTCGTTGGACCTCGTCAGACGGTATTAGACGACACCGGAAGCTCTGGGACCTCTGCCATGGCAGGACGATTCGCTCCGCGGCCCACGCGCACCACCGTGCGCGGTGGGCAGGCCGCCGTGCCCGCGGGTGTGCCGCGACCCGCCGGTCCGGCTCCGGAGCGGGTACGGACCTGGGCGCCGGAGTGGCAGCTCGACATCGGACTGGTGCTGGGGCCGCTCAGGCGTGGACCGGCGGATCCCACGTTCCGGGCCGCGCCGGACGGATCCGTGTGGCGGGCCAGCCGGACGCCCGCCGGGCCCGGGACGCTGCGGGTGTCGGCGTACGACGGCCGGGTGCGCGGTGAGGCGTGGGGCCCCGGGGCGGACTGGCTGCTGGAACGGCTGCCCGAGTTGCTCGGCGCCGCGGACGACCCGGAGGCGTTCGCGCCGCGGCACCGGCTGGTGGCCGTCGCCCGGCACCGGCGTCCGGGGCTCAGGCTGACCCGTACCGGGCTGGTGCTGGAGTCGTTGATCCCGTCTGTCCTGGAGCAGAAGGTCACGACCGACGAGGCGTACCGGGCCTGGCGGCTGCTGGTGCGGAGGTTCGGGGAGCCCGCGCCGGGGCCGGTGGAGGGGAGTATGTGGGTGATGCCCGCGCCGCGGACCTGGGCGCTGATTCCCTCCTGGGAGTGGCACCGGGCCGGGGTCGACGACAAGCGGGCGTCGACGATCCTGCGGGCCGTACGGGTCGCCGCGCGGCTGGAGGAGGCGGTTCGCCTGGAACCGGCGGACGCGCAGGCGCGGTTGCAGGTCGTGCCGGGGATCGGCCCCTGGACGTCGGCGGAGACCGTGCAGCGCAGCCATGGAGCACCGGACGCGGTGACCGTCGGGGACCTGCACCTGCCGGGGATCGTGGGCTGGGCGCTCGCCGGGGACCGGCACGCGGACGACTCCGTGATGCTGTCGCTGCTGGAGCCGTACGCGGGTCAGCGGCATCGGGCGACCCGGCTGATCCTGCTGAGCGGACGGATCCCGGCGCGGCGGGCGCCGCGGATGCCGCGCGGGGACATCGGGCGGTTGTAGCGGGGCGGGTGGGACGGCGCGTTCTCGTGCGGCGGGCGTCCGGCACCGTCCAGTCACGCGTCGGCCGCGGGCCGCGGGCCGCGGTGACTGTTGCGGGCCGCGGTGACTGTTGCGGGCCGGGGACCGCGGTGGCTGCCCCTGAGCACACCGCCGGAAGTGCCGCGATGACCCGTCGTTCGTCCGCCGCGACGTCGTGGCCGGTCGCGCAGTTCCCCGCGCCCCTTCAGGGCGCCGCCTGCGCCCCCAGAACCAGCCCGCCACGGTGACTCACCCTGAGCACACCGCCGGAAGCACCGCGATGACCCGTCGTTCGTCCGCCGCGACGTCGTGGCCGGTCGCGCAGTTCCCCGCGCCCCTTCAGGGCGCCGCCTGCGCCCCCAGAACCAGCC
>NZ_JBHJUV010000077.1:0-15180 GCF_042268025.1 Streptomyces sp. NPDC056161 | reverse complement strand
AGGACTCACCCTGAGCACACCGCCGGAAGCACCGCGATGACCCGTCGTTCGTCCGCCGCGACGTCGTGGCCGGTCGCGCAGTTCCCCGCGCCCCTTCACGGCGCCGCCTGCGCCCCCAGAACCAGCCCGCCACGGTGACTCACCCTGAGCACACCGCCGGACGACGGCGCCGGGTTCGATGACCGCGCCGGGCGGGATCGTGCTGCCGGACACCCGGCGCCCCGGGCCACGAGGGCGCCCTCGCCCACCACCGTGCCGCCGGTCAGCTTGGCGTCCGGCGCGACCCGGGCCGTGGGCAGGACGAGCCGGTCGCCGCAGCGGTCGGGGGACGGCCGGCGAGGGGGCCCGGCCGAGGACCAGGTCCGCCGAGCCGCGTACGAAGGCGTCCGGGGTGCCCAGGTCCAGCCAGTACGTCGAGTCCACCATCCCCTGTGGACGGGCACCTGCCGCCAGCAGCTCCGGGAACGTCTCGCGCTCCACCGACACCGGGCGGCCCACCGGAATGGTGTCGATCACCGAGCGCCGGAAGACGTACGCCCCGGCCTCAGCGCCCCTGGTAGCGGGCCGCGTCGGAACGGACCGTGCCGAGCTTGGAGTACAGCTGCTTCCCCGGGCAGTCCGTGGCGTACCCGTCCCGATGGCCGGAGATCACGTTCAGTCGTACGTTCTTCCCCTTCGGGTACAGATTGCCACCGCCGGACTTCAGGTATGTCTTCCCCTTCGGGTTGGCGCCGAAGAGGCCGAGCTTCCACGCGGTGAGTTTGGCGACGCCGGTCACCGCGGCGGAGGGCGGTTTGGTGGAGTTGAAGGTGCCGATGACCGCGACGCCCATGCTGTCGCTGTTGAAACCGAGGGTGTGGGCGCCCTTGACGGCCTTGGTCACACCTCCGGCGCGGCCCTCGTAGATGTTTCCGCACTTGTCGACGAGGAAGTTGTAGCCGATGTCCCGCCAGCCCATGCTCTTGACGTGGTAACGGTAGATACCGCGGATGACGGACGGGGCCTGCGAGCACGTGTAGTTGTTGCCCGAGGCGGTGTGGTGCACGAACGCCGCCTTGACCGTCTTGGTGTAGACGAAGCCCCGTTCACGCAGCTTCTCGTCCGCGCCCCAGCCGTGCCGGGTGACGATGCGCGGGCGCGGCCCGGTGTGCGGCTTCACGAGCTGTGTCCCGGCCGTTTCGGGGCCGCGCAGGGCGAGCGCTTCCCGCTCGGTGTCCTCCTTGCTGAGCGCCGGGATCTCGGCGGCGCCGAGCGGTACGAGGTCGCTGTTGGCGGCGGAGGCGCCGGCCTCGGCGTCGTCCAGGCCGACGCCGGTGCGGTCCGGGTCGCCCGCGGAGTCCGAGGCCGGTGACTGTGCGCCGGGGTCGATGAGTTCCAGGCGCAGCCCCGACGGCAGGGGCGCCGTGGCCGACGAGGTACGGCCGTCGCCGGTGGCCGGTGCGGCATCGGCGCGGACCCGTAGTTCCACGGCGTCCGAGTCGCCCACCCACAGCGGGGCCGTGGCGCCGTGCACCCGGCCGGAGGTGCTCTCCGCGGTGTCCGGGTCGGCGCCGTGCGCGTTGTGCGTGTCGACGTCCTGCCAGCCGGACCAGGTGCCGGTCGTGGCGGAGCGGGTGCGGACCTGGACCTGGCCGTGGAGTTCGGTGCCGGGGTTGTCCCAGACGACACCGACGAGGGAGAAGTGGCGTACGTCCTGGCGGTGGACGCCCTGCTGGGGGGCGGAGCCGAGGACGCGTTCGCGGGTGAGGGGGACGAGCGGCAGCGACTGGGTGCTGCCGGGGACCGCCGGGCCGGAGGTCAGGACGCCGGTCATGGACCCGTCCGCGGCCGGCACCGGTCGTGCGGGCGCGGCGGCTGCGGGCAGGGTCAGGGGGAGGGAGAGCACGGCCGCGCAGGTGAGGCCGACCGTGGGGGCGCCGATCGGGGAGGAGGAGAAGAGGAATCCACGCATGTTCCTGATCTTCAACAGAGTCATACATATCTGTCCATTGCGGACTTGACGGGCCGTCGGGTTCCGTTCGTCCGAACCGGTGGCGCCGCCGGGCGGTCGGCAGGTCGGGCGGCGCGTACCCTTGCGCGGGTGAACGCCACCGATCGCACCCCCGCCGACCTGCTGCGTTCCGCGCTCGCCGCGGATCCCGGACGCCCCCTGGTGACCTTCTACGACGACGCCACGGGCGAACGCGTCGAACTGTCCGTGGCCACCTTCGCCAATTGGGTGGCCAAGACCGCGAATCTGCTCCAGGGCGACCTGGCCGCGGGCCCCGGGGACCGGGTCGCACTGCTGCTGCCCGCGCACTGGCAGACCGCGGTGTGGCTGCTGGCGTGTTCGTCGGTGGGCGCGGTCGCGGACGTGGCCGGGGATCCCGCCGCGGCGGACGTCGTGGTGAGCGGGCCGGACACGCTGGAGGCGGCGCGGGCCTGCTCCGGCGAGCGGGTCGCGCTGGCGCTGCGGCCACTGGGCGGGCGCTTCCCGCAGCCGCCGGCCGGGTTCCTCGACTACGCCGTGGAGGTGCCGGGCCAGGGGGACCGGTTCGCGCCCTTCGCACCGGTCGATCCGGAGGAGCCCGCGCTGATCGTGGCCGGGGCGGAGCTGACCGGGTCGGAGGTCGTCGACCGGGCCCGCGCCGACGCGCCCGAGCTGGACCTGACCGGGCCCGGCTCCCGGCTGCTGTCCGGACTGCCGTACGACACCTGGGAGGGCCTTAGCGCGGGCCTGTACGCCCCGCTGGCCGTTGGGGGGTCCGTGGTGCTGTGCCGGCACCTGCCGCGGCTGGACGCGGACGCCCTGGCCAAGCGGATGGAGAGCGAACGGGTGACCGCCTCCCGCCACTGACACCACAGGCACCACTGATGCCACAGGACACCACTGATGCCGACAGGCATCACTGATGCCACAGGCACCAGAGGGACCACAGGCACCACTGTCCCGCAGGCACCCACAGGTTCCAGAGAGCGCCACAGGCACCACAAGAGACACAGCCACCGCAGACACCGAACACACCACAGCCACCGGTGACACCACACAGACACCGGTGACACCACAGCCACCGCAGCCACCCCAGACACCCGGGTACGACCCATCCCCCGCACCCGCCCCTTACCGTCGACACCCCGTTGCCGGGTCCCGCCCTTCCGGGGTAGGGGCCGGTGTCAGGTGCGCGCCCTGCGGGGCCTCGCCCGGTGCGGGGCAGGTCTGCGGCCATGCCCGTTTCCGCTGGTCATCCGCGTGATTCGCACCCTCCGCCGCACCCCGGGGCCGCACCGCGCGCCGAGCGGCCCTGCCCGCCCCGGCCCTCCTGGCGAGCCCGGCGCCATCACCCGATTGGAGTAACACGGGCCGCCCCCGGCACCCATCCGGGCGATCGTCGAAGGAGCAGAACGGCACGTTCGTACGCCACGAGGGGGTGGACCGTACGTGAGCGACACCGCAGGTACGTCCTCCGGGAGCGCCCCCGGCCCCGGGACAGGCGCCTCCGCCACCGGGGACGGGCTGACCCGTCGGCGCCGGCGGCGGTGGACGACGTGGTCGGCGCTGGGGCTGGCGGCGCTGGTGCTGCTGGGCACCGGGGGCGGCTGGGCCCTGTACACGATGCTGAACGGCAACATGACGGCGGACGAGGCAGCCGCCGCCGAGCTGGCCCGTTACGAGCGCGAGCGCCCCACGGCCCTGGTGCACGGCGCGCAGAACATCCTGCTGATCGGGTCCGACACCCGCTCCGGGGACGGCAACGGGGCGTACGGGCGGGACTCCGGCACCGCGCGGTCCGACACCATGATCCTGCTCCATCTCGCCGCGGACCGGCGCAGCGCCACCGCCGTGTCCCTCCCCCGGGACCTGATGGTCGACGTGCCGAGTTGTCTGCGGCCGGACGGCGGGCGCAGCCGACCGGCCCTGACGATGCTCAACCAAGCCTTCGAGACGGGCGGTTCGGCCTGCGCGGTGCGGACCGTCGAGAAGCTGACGAACATCCGGATCGACCACTACGCCGTCGTCGACTTCAGCGGCTTCAAGAACATGGTGGACGCCGTCGACGGGGTCGAGGTGTGTCTGCGGAAACCCGTCGACGACAAGGCCGCCAAGCTGAAGCTGCCCGCGGGCCGGGTCACGCTCGACGGCGAACAGGCACTCGGCTTCGTACGGGCCCGCGAGTCCCTCGGCGACGGCAGTGACACCGAGCGGATGGCGCGCCAGCAGCAGTTCCTCGCCGCGCTCGTCGGCGAGGCGCGGAGCAACGACACCCTGCTGAACCCGGTGAAGCTGTATCCCCTCCTGGACGCGGCCACGTCGTCGCTCACCACCGATCCCGAACTGGCCAGTCTGCGTGGTTTGTACCAACTGGTACGCGGGCTGCGGAACATCCCCACCGAACATGTGCAGTTCATGACCGTTCCGCGAAAGTCGTACCCCTACGACACCAATCGCGACCAGCTCGTCCAGCCCGAGGCCGGGACACTGTTCGAACAGCTGCGGTCCGACACACCGGTGACGATCACCCGGAATGATCCGCAGCATTCAATGGCGAACAGCGGTAAATCGGGCGGACGGCAGGCCCCTTCCCCGGCTCCGGCATTCCCGGGCAGGACAGCCGCCGAGGACGGCTGCGTATGAAGTGCGTACGAGTCGACGAACTTTTATCCAGGCGTATGCGACGGATTGCCCGGTTGTAAGGGGTGCGGAATTTCTCACTGCCGTCCCTCGACGCTGAACTGGGCGGATAGTGTGACCCGGTGCACCACGCCACGAGGCCTGTGGGGCTGTGCACTGTTTGACCGAGACCCGAGCGCCTTGAGGGGGGAGGCGCCGCGTGGCCCCGACGGAGGATTCGGACAACCGTGGACGCGCAAGGCCGTGGGCGGGCGGACAATATCGATCCCGCAGACCAGTGGGTGCTCAATCCGAACACCGGCGAATACGAACTGCGACTGGGCCCTTCCGCTCCGCAGTCGTCGGTACCCGGGCCGCGCCGGTCCGGCGGACCCCAGGAGACCAGCCGTGCACCCGGCGACCGGGCGGCGGCACCGGGGCGGGGGCAGGGCAGAGCGCCGGGGCGGGAGATCCCGGCGCAGCGGCGGCGCCGCGGTGAGCCCGAGCAACCCGAGCAGCCCGTACGAGGCCGCGGTCGGCGGCCTGCGAAGAAGGCGAAGGCGAAGAAGGCGCTGGTCTGGACCGGCGGCAGCCTGGCATTCGTGCTGGTCGCCGTGTCGGCGGCCGGCTACCTCTACATCAGGCACCTCAACGGCAACATCACCTCCGTCTCCGACGACGGTGCGAGCACCGGCGGTTTCCGCACGGACCAGGCCATCAACATCCTGCTGATCGGCACGGACAAGCGCACCGGCTCGGGCAACGAGGGCTACGGCGACGCGGGCAGCGTCGGGCACGCCGACACCAACATCCTGCTCCACGTGTCCAAGGACCGGTCGAACGCGACCGCGCTGAGCATCCCGCGCGACCTGATCGTCGACGTCCCGGACTGCCCTACGCAGCAGCCCGACGGCAGCACGAAGGTCATTCCGGGTACGGAGGGCGTCCGCTTCAACACGAGCCTCGGGCAGGACGGGCGGACCCCGAGCTGCACCATGCGCACGGTGACCGAGGTGACCGGGATCACCCCGGACGACTTCATGGTCGCCGACTTCAACGCGGTCAAGACGCTGACCGAGGCCGTGGGCGGGGTGGAGGTCTGCCTGGCCAAGGACATCGACGACCCCGACTCGCACCTCAAGCTCTCCAAGGGCAAGCACACCATCTCCGGTGAGCAGGCCCTGGCGTTCGTGCGTACCCGCCATTCCGTCGGCTTCGGCGGCGACCTCAGCCGGATCACGCTGCAACAGCAGTTCCTGAGCGCGCTGATGCGCAAGCTGAAGGGGAACGCCACCCTGACCAGCCCGACGAAGATGCTGAAGCTGGCGGAGGCGGCCACCAAGGCGCTGACCGTGGACAGCCAGCTGGAAAGCTTCGGCAAACTCAAGGACCTGGGCCTTGAGCTGGGCAAACTCGATCCGAAGAACCTGACCTTCACGACCGTCCCGGTGGTGGACAACCCGGCGGAGAAGGTACCTGTCACGGTCGTCCTCAACGACGCGACCGCGCCCGCCGTGTTCAAGGCGATCAAGAACGACGTCTCCTTCACCGAGGTCAAGAAGAAGGAGCAGCAGCAGAAGAAGGACACCGAGGCCGACCGGCTCAAGGGCACCAAGTCCGACCCGTCCGAGGTCCGGGTGCGGATCCTCAACGGCGGCGCCGACACCGGCATGGCCCAGCAGGCCCTGGAGTGGCTGCAGAACGACGAGGGTGTACTCAAGTCGGAGAACGCCGGCAACGCCGGCGAGGGCGTGAAGCTGAGCAAGACCACCCTTGAGTACGCGCCCGACCAGGCGGACCAGGCCCGCGAACTGGCCTCGATCCTGGGGCTTGCCGGGGCCCAGATGAAGCCCGGCAAGAGCGTGACCAACTCGCAGGGGCTGCCGGCGATGACGCTGACCCTGGGCGAGGACTTCCAGGGCCCGGGCGAGTCCCTGTCCGCTCCGGCGAAGGCGCCGGACGTCGACAAGTCCACGGCGGACGAGGTCAAGTGCGCCTCCTAGGCGAAACCCGGCCCGGCCGGCCACCTGGCCGGACGCCGGGACGGCGGCCTTCCGAGCGGAGTGCCGCCCGTCACCGGTGTCCGGCGGCGCTGGGCCGTTTATCCGGGTGACCCACGCCGGTACGCGTACGGCTCCGGCACCGCTGACGATTGCAAGCAGACGAGGTGCGTCTTCCAGGTAACCCAACGGGTCCGTCGTGCGTCTAACCAGGCGCGGGACGGACCCGCGTGGCAGGCGCAGGGTGGGGAGGGCAGGGTTTTGGCGCAGAGCGGTGTGCGGGGGAAAGTTCCCGCGGTCGAGAGCACGACGCCACTCATACCGCGGGAGTCAGGTGCGTCCGGCGGCGGGCGGCACGGCGGCGGCCCGAACGGCCTGAGACGCAGCCGCAAGAGGCGTGTGCTGCGCTGGTCGGCGACGGTGCTCGCGGTGGTGATACTGGGGACGGCGGGCGCCGGCTACCTCTACTACCAGCACCTCAACGGCAACATCCAGAAGGGGCAGCGCAGCAGCGGCGACTCCAAGGCGAAGAAGGCCCAGCCGAACGCGGCCGGGCAGACGCCGGTGAACATCCTGCTGCTGGGTTCCGACAGCCGTGACTCGGACGAGAACGTGAAGCTCGGCGGCGGCAAGGACCTGCGCAGCAATCCCCCGCTCGCCGATGTGCAGATGCTGATCCACCTCTCCGCGGACCGCAAGAGCGCGGCCCTGGTGAGCATTCCCCGCGACACCCGGGTCGACATACCCGAGTGCAAGGACCCCGAGACCGGCGAGAAGTACCCGGCGACCAACGCCATCATCAACGAGACGCTCGCCCGCGGCGGAGCCGGCTGCACGCTGGCCACCTGGGAGAACCTCACCGGGATCTACATCGACCACTGGATGACGATCGACTTCGGCGGCGTGGTGAGCATGGCGGACGCCATCGGCGGGGTCGACGTCTGTGTGAAGCAGAACGTGTGGGACCGCCCGCTGCCCGGGGTGAGCGGCGGCTCGGGCCTGAAGCTGACGGCCGGCACCCACAAGGTGAAGGGCGAGCAGGCGCTCCAGTGGCTGCGCACCCGGCACGCCTGGGGCAGCGACCCGCTGCGGGCCAGGGCCCAGCACATGTACCTGAATTCGATGATCCGCACGCTGAAGCAGCAGAACGTCTTCACGGACACCGGGCGGCTGATCAGCCTCGCCAACTCGGCCATCGATTCGCTCAAGGTCTCGGAGGAGATCGGCACGGTCAAGAAGCTCTACGACCTGGGCATGCAGCTCAAATCGGTGCCGACGAACCGCATCACCATGACGACGATGCCCTGGGTGGAGGACCCTGAGGACCCGGACGCGCACGTCATACCGGACACCGCCGACGCGGACAAGCTGTGGCAGATGCTCCGCGACGACGTGCCGTTCGACGACAAGGGCGCGGCCGACCCGAAGAAGAAGGCGACGAGTTCGCCGCAGGCGACCAAGGCGCCGTCCGTCTCCCCCGACCAGCTCGGTGTGACGGTGCAGAACGGCACCCGGTCGTCCACGCTCGCCGCGGTCCCGGGCCGAGCGGACGAGGTCAGTCAGGTGCTGGCGCAGCGGGGCTACACCAGGGCGACGAAGGACACGTCTGCGGCGCTGGCCGAGGAACGGACGACGGTGCGGTATCCGAGCGCGGATCTGGCGGGTGATGCTGCCGCGGTCGCCAAGTCGCTGGGGATTCCGGCGGGTTCGGTGAAGCAGTCGACCGATGTGTCGGGGGTCACGGTCGTCGTGGGCGCCGACTGGCGCAGCGGCACCGACTATCCGAAGCAGACGGCCCCGAAGGCCGGTGACCTGCCCAGCACCTCCGACGCCATCAACGGCTCCGACAAGGACCAGTGCATGGACGTGTACAAGCCCTACCAGTGGTAGAGACCGGACAGTGGTAGAGCCCGGCCGGCTGACAGTGGTAAGGCCCTGCCGGCTGACAGTGGTGAAGCCCTGCCAGTGGTAGGGACAGTGGTGGCGCGCTGACGACGACGGGCCCCTCCCCGCTTGGGGAGGGGCCCGCGCGCGTTCCGGGGCTCAGTGCCTCACGGGGTGTTCTCCACCGCCGGGCGGCGGGAGGCGATGACCCGCCTGGCCAGGGAGCGCGGGCTGGTCAGGAAGCCCCAGCCCCAGGACATGTGCATGGTGGCGAGGGCCACGGGGATGCGCAGGCGGGCGGCCGCCGGCAGCCCCTTGCCCGCGGGCACCGAACCGGCGACGATCGCCGCCAGATAGCCGCCCGGGACCACCAGGGCCCACGGGGTGAGGGCGACGCCCACCACGATGCCGGCGGCTATCGTGCACACCGCCGTCGGCGGAGCCAGGTAACGCAGGTTGATGGAGCCTTCGTGGTAGCGGGCGACGACGTGCCGCCAACGGCCGTAGTCCTTGTACTGCTTGGCCAGGGCGCGCACCGAGGGCCGGGGCCGGTAGGACACCTTCAGCTCCGGGGAGAACCAGATCTGGCCGCCGGCCTCGCGGATGCGGAAGTTCAGCTCCCAGTCCTGGGCGCGGATGAACTCCTCGTTGTAGCCGCCCTGTTGCTCCAGCGCCGCGCGCCGGAAGACACCGAGGTAGACGGTCTCCGCCGGGCCTGCCGTGCCACCGGTGTGGAAGGCGGCGTTGCCGACCCCGATCTTCGAGGTCATCGCGGCGGCGACGGCGTGCTCCCAGTCGTTCTCGCCCTCGGCGTGCATGAGGCCGCCGACGTTCTGCGCGCCGGTCTCCTCCAGGAGCCGTACGGCGGTGGCGATGTAGTTCGGCGAGAGCATGCCGTGACCGTCGACGCGTACCACGATCGGGTGACGGGAGGCTTTGATCGCCGCGTTGAGGCCGGCCGGGGTACGGCCGGTCGGGTTCGGGACGGTGTGCACGCGCGGGTCGTCACGGACCAGTTCGGCGGCGATCTCGTCCGTGCGGTCCGTGGACGGACCGAGGGCGATCACGACCTCCATCTCACCGGCGTACTCCTGCGCGAGGATCGCTTGGACGGCCGCGCGCAGATGCCGCTCCTCGTCGAGGACGGGCATGATCACAGAAACTGCGGGGAGCCGCACGTCGGACTTGGCGTTCATAGGGTGCTCACGTTACCGCGAACGGGGGACACCGGTGCGTGCCGCCGGGCTAGTGCCGCGGGCTGGAGATCGTATGGGCCTACCGTTACGCCGGATCCCACGTACGGCCGTCGTCCGGAGGTGTCCCCTTGCCCCCCAGCCCGCCCCGGCCCGCTGCCCGGCCGCAGCGCCGCCCGCAGCCGCCCAGCCGTGTGCCACGGCCGCCCGCGCGGACCGTGCGGCCCGTGCGTCCGAAGCGGCCCCGCTGGGCCATGCGGGCGGTGACGACGCTGTCCGTGGTGGTGCTGGCCTCGGCGGGGATCGGCCACGCGGTGGTCACCAGCCTGGACGCGGACATCGCCCGGGTGGATCCGTTCAAGGACATGAAGAACCGCCCGAGCGGCGGGCACGGCATGAACGTCCTGCTGGTCGGCACCGACAGCCGGGACAAGATCTCCGAGGTGGAGCGGCGGCGGTTCCGGCTGGGCGGCGCGCCCTGCCACTGCACCGACACGATCATGATCGTGCACATCTCGGAGGACCGGGAGCGGGCCACCGTGGTGAGCCTGCCGCGCGACTCGTACGCCGAGGTGCCCGAGCACGTCGACCAGACCACGGGGATGCGGCACGGCGCGCATCCGGTGAAGCTCAACGCGGCCTACGCGGAGGGCGGGCCGCAGCTGACCGTGCGCACCGTGGAGAACATGACCCATGTGAAGATCGACCACTATCTGGAGGTCGACTTCACCAGCTTCATGAAGACCGTGGACGTGCTCGGCGGGGTCCGGATCTGCACCGCGCAGCCCCTGAAGGACTCGCACACCGGCCTCGACCTGGCGCCCGGCACGCACACGCTGATCGGCGGCCAGGCGTTGCAGTACGTCCGCTCGCGCCATGTCGACGGGGCCAGCGACCTGGGCCGGATGCAGCGTCAGCAGCGGTTCCTGGCGGCGCTGATCGAGCGGGCGACCTCGTCCGGGGTGCTGCTGAATCCGATTCGGTTCCGGGACGTGACGCGTGCGGTGCTGGGCTCGGTCCGGGCGGACACCGGCTTCGGCACGGACGAGTTGCTGGACCTGGGCCGGGCGATGCGGAACTTCTCCCCGTCGTCCTCCGAGTTCACGACCGTGCCGATCGGACAGATGGCGTTCCCGGTCAAGGGCATCGGGTCGACGCTGAAGTGGGACGCGGCCGGGTCGGCGGCGCTGTTCACGGCCCTGCGCGAGGACAAGCCGATCACCGCGGCCCACCGGCCGGCGCGGGCGCGGGCCGTGCCGGTGGAGGTGGCGCCGCCGCAGATCCGGGTGCAGGTGGAGAACGGCACCGGTACGGCCGGGCTCGCCAGGCGCGTGGACGCGGCCCTGGCCGCGACGGGCTTCGCCACCACGCGGCAGCCGGTGACCTCGACCGAGCAGAACGTGCGGCGCACGGTGATCGCCTACGACCCCCGCTGGGACCGCTCGGCCAGGTCCGTGGCGGCGGCGCTGCCCGGCGGCGAGCTGCGGGCGGTGCCGGGGCAGGGGCCGGTGGTGAAGGTGATCGCCGGGGCGGACTTCCGCGCGGTCCGCACGGTGAAGGTGCCGACGCCGCCGCAGGGCGAGGCGGGGGCGGTGCGCGGGGACGAGGTGGTCTGCTCCGGGAAGGGCTGAGCGCTCGGGGCTGGGCGTTCGGGGCTGGGCGTTCCGGGCTGACCGTTCCGGGCTGGCGTTCCTCGGGATCAGGTGGCTGAACAAACCACCTGATACCTACCGTCATCACCCATTCACCGTGATCTCCCGGATGGCGGTACATATCGGTCCGGCGTAAGACGGAACTACGGGGGCCCGCCGGGCCCTTTCGTCCCCCTGGAGGAACCATGACCCAGCCCGGAACCATGCCTGCCCTGTCCCAGCAGATGCAGGACTGCATTCAGGCGTGCATGAACTGCCACAGCGTGTGCGAGGAGACGATGAGCTCCTGTCTGTCGATGGGCGGCCAGGCCCAGATGCAGATCATGCGGACGCTCATGGACTGTTCCGAGATGACCCGCATGTGCGCGGACATGATGATGCGGCGCTCGCCGATGGCCGCGGAGATGTGCGGGATGTGCGCCAAGATGTGTGACATGTGCGCCGAGGCGTGTATGTCCATGCCGGACGACGCGCAGATGAAGCGGTGCGCCGAGGCGTGCCGCCGCTGCGCGGAGACCTGCCGCGCGATGGCGTCCGCGCGGGCGTGACCCTCGCCCGCCCGGCCCAAGGGCACCCTCCGGGGTGCCCTTGGCGTCCCACGGGGTGCCAAGGGCGTCCCGCGGCCGTGGCCGTGGTCAGTTGCCGGTGACGGTGACCTTCTCGTCGTTCTTCAACTCGTCCACCAGCGTCTTCACCTTCGCCTTGTCCCACAGGAGGTTGCCGCCGGAGGAGCCGGAGATCGGCATGTTCATCGAGGTGCCGTCGCCGCCGCTGACGCCCTTCATCGCCCAGAACATGGACGCCAGGTCCCACAGGCTCATGTCCTTGTCGACGGTCAGCGAGTCCAGGCCCGCGCCCAGCGTCGGGTAGAGCTTGAACGGGTTCAGGATCGTGGTGGGCGTGGCCACCTGGTGGGCCAGCGCCGACAGGAACTTCTGCTGGTTCTTGGTGCGCTCCAGGTCGGAGGTGGCGAAGGCGTGCCGGGTGCGGACGAAGGCCAGCGCCTGCTCGCCGTTCAGCGTCTGCTTGCCCGCCTTGAAGTCCGCGCCCGAGTACTTGTCCTTGAAGCCCTTGTCGATGGTGATCTCGACACCGCCGACCGCGTCCACGATCTTCGCGAAGCCGCCGAAGCCTATCTCCACGTAGTGGTCGATGTGCAGGCCGGTGTTGTACTCGACCGTGCGGACCAGCAGCGTCGGCCCGTCCTCCGCGTACGCCGCGTTGAGCTTCGTGTGCCGGCCCTGGCCCTGGTAGACCTTGCCGGAGGTCGATCCCTTGTAGCTCGGGATCTCCACGTCCGAGTCACGCGGCAGCGAGACCAGCGTGTCGCCGTTGTCGCCGACGTGCAGGATCATCATCGAGTCGGTGCGCTGCCCCTCGGCGGAACCGGTGTGCAGCTGCTTCTTCTCCTCCGACGACATGCCCGCACGGCTGTCGGAGCCGACGATCAGGTAGTTCGTGCCCTTGCCCGCCTCGGGCCGGTCGATGACCTTCGAGAGGTCGACGTCCCGGTGCAGTTTGGAGTCGGCCCAGAAGTAGGTCGCCACCGAGGTGACCACCAGCGCGCTGACCACGATGATCGCGGTCCACTTGATCCGGCGCCGCCAGTTCGGCGCGGGCCGGGGTCCGTAGGGCTGCGGCCCCTCCGGGCCACCCGGGCCGCCCCCGTCGTAGACCTGGCCGTTGCTGTAGCCGCTGTCGTAGCCCTGCTGGCCGCCGTAGCCGTCGTGGCCCTGGCCGCCGTACGACGGCTGCTGCGGGATCCCGCCGCCGTACGGGGGAGCCGACGGGCCGGGGTTGCCGTACCCGCCCTGCCCGGGCGCCGGGCCGCGCCTGACCTGCCGCATCGAACGGGCGCCCTCCGGCTGCCCGCTGGCGCTGCCGCGGCCGTACCGGTTGTCGCGGTTGTCGTCGGACCATGCCTCGGGCCAATCATTCATGCGCCCCAGTGTGCAGGGCAGGGCCATGTGGCTTACAAGGGCCGTCGGAAAATAAGAGCGCCGCTGTTGCCAACCTGACACAAATTCCCCGGGCACCGGCTCGACATATGGTGGGGGTCATGACAGACCCGTCCGTCAAAGCGGATTCCGACATTTCGGGCAAGCCGACTTCGGTGTCCCGCACCACGCTCAGCCACATCATGACCCTCAACGACACGAACCTGCTGGGCACGGTGCACGGCGGCGTGATCATGAAGCTGGTCGACGACGCGGCGGGCGCGGTGGCCGGCCGGCACAGCGAGGGTCCCGCCGTGACCGCGTCGATGGACGAGATGGCCTTCCTCGAACCGGTCCGGGTCGGCGACCTGGTCCATGTGCAGGCACAGGTCAACTGGACCGGCCGGACCTCGATGGAGATCGGGGTGCGGGTCATCGCCGAACGCTGGAACGAGTCGACCCCCGCCACCCATGTCGGCTCCGCGTACCTGGTCTTCACTGCGGTCGACGCGGACGGCAGACCCCGTCGGCTCCCGCCGGTCCTCCCGGAGACCGACCGGGACCGCCGCCGCTACCAGGAGGCCCAGATCCGCCGCACCCACCGCCTCGCCCGCCGCCAGGAGATCCTGGAACTGCGCGAACGGCGCTCGGCGGACGGGTTCGACGACTGACGGAGCGGGGCGTCCGGCAGCGCGGCGGACGAGCGGGCCGGGCGCGGGCCCATGGCTGATCAGTAGCTGACCGGCCCCACACAGATCTCGCGGCGCACGGTGCCGTCGTCCTCTTCGTACCCCTTGGCCTCGTCCTGGCCGAGGTCCAGTTCGACACCCGCCGGTGCGAGCGCCCGGCGTATGCGCTCCCGGGCGGGCTCGCTGAGGAAGTTGTAGTGCAGGTCCAGCTTCTTGAGGTGGGTCAGCGGTCGGCCGCCGAGGAGGGCGCGGGCGCCGTCGTCGCCCAGGGTGCCCAGGGACAGGTCGAGCACGTCGAGCCGGTCCACCACCGGGGCGGTCGCCACCGCGGCGGCGACCTCGTCCTGGATCGCGCTGTTGCGCAGGGCCAGGTGCCGCAGCCGGGGCAGCCGGGCACCGGACAGGATCGGCTCCAGGTCGGCCACCTCGCAATCGGCCCCGTACTCCTCGTCACCCAGCCACAGTTCCAGGTGCTCCAACGCGGGCAGGCTGCTCGCCCCCACCCCGCGCACGGCGTCGGCCGGCAGACCGCTGCTCTGCACGACCAGCCTGCGCAGCGCGTCGTGGCGCAGGGCGGGGAACCTCAGCCTCAAGTCCTCTCCCCCGCTGGTGCCCTCTCCCGCGCGCACGCCGAGTTCCTCCAGCTCGGGGAAGCCCGCCAGCAGCGGCGTGACGTCGGTCTGACTGATCCGGGAGAGTTTGCACTCTTTGTCGGTGATATCCCCGAGGAACACCGACCGCAGGGCGGGCAGCCGGTCGCGCACGGCCGCCAGCGCTTCGACCACCTCGGACGGATCGGTGTCCTCCGGATCGTCCCAGATGCCGACGATCAGCGCACGGACCCGCGTGAGGTCGACTTCGGCACAGAAACGACCGAAGGTGTCCTGCCACGGCTCCCCACACGTCCACCTCTCATGGCCGATCCGCCAGGCCACGGCATCGGGCTCGGGCAGTTTCGCCGTCGCACCGGGCACGGGGAACGTGAGGACGGGGAGGCCGTACAGCTCCTCAAGGTGGTCGTCCTGGGTTCTCATGCGGGCTGCTCCTGCCGTACGACGTGCAAAAGGGTTGACGCGTGCGGCAGTTCTACCAGCGGCGACCGGCAACGCCGCGGAGAGCGGTGAGAGCGGTGCAGCCCCGCTACGGGAGGTTGCGGGCCATGACGACCCGCTGGACCTGGTTGGTCCCCTCGTAGATCTGCGTGATCTTCGCGTCCCGCATCATCCGCTCCACCGGA
>NZ_JBHJUV010000076.1:0-42061 GCF_042268025.1 Streptomyces sp. NPDC056161 | reverse complement strand
CGCGCGGTGACTTCACCGCGCGGGCTCACGCCACCGACGACCCGGCCGACGTCGGCCCGGTCGACTTCGTCTTCCTGGGTCTGAAGGCGCATTCGTACGCGGCGTGCGGGCCGCTGATCGAACCGCTGCTGCACGAGCGGACGGCCGTGATCGCCGCCCAGAACGGCATCCCGTGGTGGTACTTCCACCGGCACGGCGGCCCCCACGACGGGCACCGGGTCGAGAGCGTGGACCCCGACGGCACGGTCAGTGCGGTGCTCGCGCCCGAACGGGCCATCGGCTGTGTCGTCTACGCCGCCACCGAACTCGAAGGCCCCGGAGTGGTGCGGCACTTGGAGGGCACCCGGTTCTCCATCGGGGAGCCCGACCGCAGTGTCTCGCCACGCTGTCAGGACTTCAGCGAGGCAATGCGGGCCGGTGGCCTGAAGTGCCCGGTCGAGCCGGACCTGCGCAACGACATCTGGCTCAAGCTGCTCGGCAACATCTCCTTCAATCCGATCAGCGCCCTGGCCCGGGCCACGATGCGGCAGATGTGCCTGCACGGCGGCACCCGGCGGGTCATCGAGATCATGATGCAGGAGACCCTCTCCGTGGCCGAGGCCCTCGGCTGCGAGGTCGGGGTCTCCATCGAACGCCGGCTCGCGGGTGCGGAGCGCGTCGGCGACCACCGCACGTCCACGCTCCAGGACCTGGAGCGCGGCAAACCGCTCGAACTGGACGTGCTGCTCGCGGCCGTCGTCGAGCTGGCGGAGATCACCGACGTGGACGTGCCCACCCTGCGCACCGTGCACGCGATCTCGGACCTGCTGGCGCTGCGGAGCGCCGCGTGAGCGCACGGCTACCGAGCGCCTCCTCCCGGCTCGCCCACCCGCTTGTCCGTGACTGGCGCGACCGGCGCGACCGGCGTGACTGGCGCGACCGGCGCGGCGGGCCGACGCGGCGGGCGGGCTGGGAGGAGGCGCCGGCGCGCGCCGCCCCGGGTCGCCCCGGGCCCGCCCGCGGCGACCCGGCCGAGGACGGTGTGCGCGTACTGCCGGGTAGGCCACGACGCCGCCCCGCGCGTGCAGGACAATGAGGCCGTGAAGGTCACCTCGCCGTACGACAGCCGGTGATCCACGGGAACCTCCGCATCAAGGGCCGTCTCGGCCGCCAGCACGTACAGAACCGGGGCTGATCACATGGGACGAGTCACGGAACGACGCAAGGTGATCCGGATCCGCGAGGGAGCCGTCTCCACCCGGCCGGACACCCTGGTCGCCGAGGAACCGATGGAGATCAGGCTCAACGGCAGACCGCTCGCCATCACCATGCGCACGCCCGGCGACGACTTCGCGCTGGCCGCCGGTTTCCTGGTGAGCGAGGGGGTGCTGGCCAGCGCCGCCGACGTGCAGAACATCGTGTACTGCGCGGGCGCCACGGACGGGGGCGCCGACCCGTCCGCGGCAGGCCCGGGACTTCGGGGAGGGTCCAACACCTACAACGTGGTGGACGTGAAGACCGCGCCCGGCGTCGTCCTGCCCGACATCACGTTGGAGCGGAACGTGTACACGACCTCCTCGTGCGGACTGTGCGGCAAGGCCAGCCTGGACGCGGTGCGTACGACGGCCCACTGGCCGATCGCCGACACTCCCCCGGTCCGGGTGGACCCCGATCTGCTCGCCTGCCTCCCCGACCGGCTGCGGGCGGCCCAGCGGGTGTTCGACCGGACCGGGGGTCTGCACGCCGCCGCCCTGTTCACCGAGGAAGGGGAACTGCTGGACATACGGGAGGACGTGGGCCGGCACAACGCGGTCGACAAACTGGTCGGCCGGGCGCTCCAGGACGGAACCCTGCCGCTGTCCCGCTCGATCCTGCTAGTCTCCGGCCGGGCCTCGTTCGAGCTGGCGCAGAAGGCCGTGATGGCGGGCATTCCGGTGCTCGCGGCGGTCTCGGCCCCGTCGTCGCTGGCGGTGGACCTGGCCGCCGAGACGGGCCTGACCCTCGTGGGTTTCCTGCGGGGCAGGTCCATGAACGTGTACGCGGGTGAGGCCCGGGTCGCCCTGCGGGCCGCGGCCGCCAAGGGCTGACCGGTTCCCCGCGGCACGGCGGCGGGGCCCCCGGCGGGGAGCGCCCCCTGCGCCGACGGGGCCCCGCCGCACCTGGACACCCGGCCGTCTCAGACCTGCCGCGCCACCCGGGCGAAGTCGGTGATCAGGGGCGCGCGACGGCTCGCCGCCCAGGCGAGGAACACCTGGTCCGGCTCGGCGTCACGTACGGGCACGTAGGTGATGTCGGGGCGCGAGTACTGCTCGGCGACCGAGGTGGGCACGAGGGTGATGCCGGCGCCGCCCGCCACGCACTCGAACTTCTCCTCGACGGTGCGGATCGGCAGGTCGCCGGGGAGCGGATCGGCGTAGCGCAGCCGGCGCTCGCCCGCCAGGTCGGCGAGGGCGAGGTCCTGCTTGCCGGCGAGCCGGTGGTGCGCGGGCAGCATCGCCACCCTCTCCTCCGTGTACAGCGGCACGAGGGTGAGCCCGCGCTCGTCGATCGGGCGGCGCACGTAGGCCAGGTCGACCGTCCCGTCCAGGATCAGCCGCTCCTGGTCGTCCCATTCGACGCGCCGGGCATGCACCTCAACGCCGGGGTGGGCGGCGCCGAAGACCCGCAGGGCGCGGGTGACCACCACCCCCGCCCGGAAGCCGACGACCAGCCGCCGCGGTCCGCGCGCGGCCCTGCGCACCCGGCGCCGGGTGGCGTCCGCCGCGGCGAGCAACTGCCGTGCGTCGTCGAGGAGTTGACGGCCCGCGGGAGTGAGGGTCACCCCGTGGCTGTCCCGTTCGAGGAGGGTGGCGTCCAGGTCCTTCTCCAAGGCCCGGACCTGGCGGCTCAGCACGGGCTGGGCGATGTGCAGGCTCTCGGCCGCCCGCCCGAAGTGCAGCTGCTCGGCGACGGCCGTGAAGTAGCGGACCTTCCGCAGGTCGAGGTCCATGTCCGTCCCTTCCGCCGATGCGGTGGCGATGCCTTCAGGGTATCGCCACGCCCGGAAGAGGTCTTGGACCACGAGGTGCCCGCGGGCGCAGGCTGGAACACATCGGACCGGCACGGAAGGAATGACGGGATGAGACTGCACGGACAGCGGGTCGTGGTCGTCGGGGGCACGTCGGGCATCGGCCTCGCGGTCGCGGAGGCCGCGGCCCGGGACGGAGCCGGCGTCGTGGTCGCCTCCCGGCGGCGGCAGAGCGTGGACACCGCGCTGGAACGGCTTCCGCGGGGCACCGAGGGACATGTCCTCGACGCCACGGACGAGACGGCGGTGCGCGCCTTCTTCGACCGGCTCGGCGCCTTCGACCACCTGGTCTACACCGCCGGGGAGGCACTGCTCATGGAGGGCCTGGCGGAGTCGGACCCGGCTCGGGCCAAGCGGTTCCTGGACACCCGGCTGTGGGGCGCGTACACGGCCGTCAAGTACGGCGCGCCCAAGATCCGCGAGGGCGGTTCCATCGTGCTGACGACCGGGACCGCGGGACGCAGACCGCTGCCGGGTACGAGCGTCGCCGCGAGCCTGTGCGGCGCGATGGAGTCGCTCACCCGGGCACTGGCCCTGGAGCTGGCCCCGCTCCGGGTGAACGTGGTCTCCCCCGGCCTGGTGCGCACCGAACTGTGGCGGGAGCTGTCCGAAAAGGACCGCACCGGCCTGTTCGAGGCCGGCGCCGCCTCGCTGCCCGTCGGCCGGGTGGGCACCCCGGAGGATGTGGCGGAGGCGTACCTGTATCTGATGCGCGGCGGGTACAGCACCGGTTCGGTGGTGGTCGTGGACGGGGGCGGACTGCTGGTCTGAGACCGGGCGGCACGCCGGGCCACCTGAGTGGGTCGGCCCGGCACCGGTATCCGGTTCAACAGGTCCGCGCGCGGGTCGCGTTCGGCGCTCACCGGCAGGGGCCGACGGCGTACGCCCTGCGTTCACCCCCCGAATGGCCGCACCGTTCTTGTGACCCGGTGCCGACGCCAACTAACGTCTGGGATGGGCACGTTGGACGTCGGATGTCCGAATGTCCCGATGCCCGTACGGCTCGACGCAGGAAGGGCAGGCCGCACATGCCGCCAAGAACCGGTGCACTCCCCCTGGTCCTCCGGCTCCGCAGGGGCAGGGGACATCGCGCGAGATCCGCTCTGGCCGCCGTCCTCACGGCGGCCACACTGTTGCTGCTGCCCCATCCCGCGAGCGCCCGGACGGCACCCGCCGGGGCGGCGCACGATCAGACCGCACCGGCCCGCACGGCACAGAACCGGGCGGCGCGGGTCCAGACGGCCCCCGGGTCCAGCGGCTTCGACCAGCAGGTCCTCTTCAAGGCGTCCCAGGACCCGGGGTACGCCTGCTTCCGCATCCCGGCGATGGTCCGGACGGCCGCCGGCACGCTGCTCGCGTTCGCCGAGGGCCGGGTCCTCAACTGCGGTGACGCGGCGGACATCGACATCGTGCTGAAGCGGTCCACCGACGGCGGCCGCACCTGGGGCCCGCTCCGGGTGGTCAACCGGGGTGCGGGCGACACCCACGGCAACCCGGCGCCGATCGTGGACCGCAGGACGGGGCGGGTCCTGCTCGCGGAGACGTACAACACGGGCCGCAAGGACGCCGGGAGCTGCTCCGTCCCCTGCGACCGCACCCCGCACCTGCAGCACAGCGACGACGACGGCCTGACCTGGTCGGCGCCGCGCGACCTGAGCCCCGAGATCCTGCCCGGGAACTGGAACTCCTGGTACGCGACCGGTCCCGTGCACGGTCTCCAGCTCAGCCGCGGCCGGTACGCCGGACGGCTCGTCTTCGGCGTCAACACCGAGACGTGGAACGGCAGCCGGGTCACCGCCAACCACGCGGCGCTCATCGTCAGCGACGACGGCGGCGACCACTGGCGGATCGGCGCCACGGACAGCTGGCCGATCGCCACCGACGGCACCTTCCGGCAGAAGCCGTCCGAGATGGCGCTCGCCGAACGCGCCGACGGCTCGATCCTGGTCAGCGGCCGGGAGCAGGACGGCACCGACCTCGGCCACCGTACCCAGGCGGTCAGCGGCGACGGCGGCACCGGCTTCACCGCCCCCTTCCGGAGCCTCCCGGACCTGTACGCGCCCCAGGTGCAGTGCTCGACGCTGCGGCTCGGCGGCCGGCTGCTGCTGGCCTGCCCCGGCGACCCGGACCGGCGCCGCACGATGATGATCCGCTCCTCCTACGACGGCGGCCGCACCTGGGACAGCGTGGACCGCGGCACGGTCGTCACCACCGACTGGTCCGGCTACTCCGACCTGGCCGCCGTCGCACCCGGCACGGTGGGGCTGCTGTACGAGGGCGGGGCGGCCGACGCCCGCGACGAGATCCGCTTCGCCCGCTTCGCCGAGGACCGGCTGCGTCCGCGCCGCGGCCCCGACCCCACCACCCCCGACCTCGCCCCCCGGGCCGCGCGCGCCGCGGTACTGGGCGGCGCGACCCGGACGGCCGGCGTGACGGGCGGCGCCCTGAAGTTCGACGGCGTCGACGACGCCGTACGCCTGCCGTACGACGGCCGGCTCCCGCTCGGCACCCGGGACTTCACCGCGTCGCTGTGGTTTCGCACCACGGCGGCCGGCGGCGAGCAGCCGCTGCTGTGGATGGGCGGCATCGGCACCGGCCAGCCGCAGGTGTGGCTGCGCGGCGAGCCCGACAGCGACCGGGTGCGCGGGCTGATCACGGTACGGGCGGGCGCGACGACGGTCCGGACGGCGGCGGTCGCCGCGTCCGGCGCCCACAACGACGGCCGCTGGCACCACCTGGTGCTGCGCCGCGGCGGCGGGCGGCTGACCCTCGTCCTCGACGGCGCGGCGTCCTCCGTCGCCGACGTGCCCGGCTCGGTGAGCCGCAACTCGCCGTTCGGTGTGCACATCGGCCAGCGCATGGACGGCCGGGCCTTCTTCTCCGGCGCGATCGACGACGTCCACGTCTGGGACCGTGCGCTGTCCGACGCCGAGCTGTCCGACCCGCGGGTGCTGCGCTCCACCCGGGACACCGTGCTGTGGCTGCCCCTGGACCAGGTGGCCGCTGGCGCTCCCTGAGGCCCCGGGCGGCGGGCGTCAGCCCGAACGCGTCCCCGTGCCGACCCCGGCGGGTGCCGCCGAGGCCGGCACGGCCTCCGCCGTGAGTGCCGCCTCGGGGTCGCGCGCCCGGCGCTTGGCGATGACCGCGCAGACCATGAGCTGCATCTGGTGGAACAGCATCAGGGGCAGCACGGCCAGCGAGGCGTGCGCGCCGAACAGGACGCTCGCCATGGGCAGCCCGGAGGCGAGGGACTTCTTCGAACCGGCGAACTGGATCGCGATCCGGTCCGCGCGTCCGAACCGCAGCGCCTTGCCGCCGTACCAGGTCAGCACGAGCATCACGGCGAGCAGGGCGGCCTCGACGACCAGCAGGCCGCCCAGCCGGGCGGGGCTCACCTGGTGCCAGATCCCCTGGACCACGCCCTCGCTGAACGCGGCGTAGACGACCAGGAGGATCGAGCCGCGGTCGAAGACGGCGAGCACCTTCTTGTGCCGGGTGACGAAGCCGCCGACCCAGGGGCGCAGCAGTTGTCCGGCGAGGAAGGGCACCAGCAACTGGAGCACGATCTGCAACAGCGAGTCGGCGGAGAACCCGCCGCCGCTGTTGCCGAGCAGCGCCGCCGCGAGCAGCGGGGTGAGCACGATGCCGACCAGCGAGGAGAAGGAACCGGCACAGATCGCGGCGGGCACGTTGCCGCGGGCGATCGAGGTGAACGCGATGGACGACTGGATCGTCGACGGCACCAGGGTGAGGAACAGCAGTCCCTGGTAGAGCGAGGAGCTCAGCAGCACCGGCACCAGTCCGCGGGCGGCCAGGCCGAGCACCGGGAAGAGGACGAAGGTGCAGGCCAGGACGGTGACGTGGAGCCGCCAGTGGCGGAGCCCGTCGATCGCCTCACGGGTGGACAGGCGGGCGCCGTAGAGGAAGAAGAGGAAGGCGATCGCGGTGGTGGCGGCGCCGGAGGCCACGTCGGCGCCGGTTCCCCGGGCGGGCAGTATGGCCGCGAGCCCCACGGTCCCGAGCAGCAGCAGGATGAACTTGTCGATCGGCATCCAACTCGGCCAGTGCAGGCGTCTCACGGTGCTCCACTTGCTGTGCGTCAGGGCGGTGATCAAGGGTCGCAGGACCCCTCTCCATCGTCCTCCCCGGAACGGCGATCGGGAATCCGGCATACCGCTCTCACTGTCATCATGTACCGCGATATCCTGACGCCGTGTACGAGCCCTCCCACCTTCGGACCTTCCTCGCTGTGGCGCAGACGCTCAGCTTCACGCAGGCCGCCAGGCGGCAGGGGCTGCGCCAGTCCACCGTCAGCCAGCACGTGCGGCGGCTGGAGGACGCCACCGGACGCCAGCTGTTCACCCGCGACACCCACTCCGTGGAGCTGACCGAGGACGGCGAGGCGATGCTCGGCTTCGCCCGCCGGATCCTGGAGGTGCACGAGCAGGCGACGACCTTCTTCACGGGGACGCGGGTGCGCGGCCGGCTGCGCTTCGGCGCGTCGGAGGACTTCGTGCTGACCCGGCTGCCGGAGATCCTGGAGGGCTTCCGGTACGACCATCCGGAGGTCGACCTGGAGCTGACGGTCGAGCTGTCCGGCACGCTGCACGAGCAGCTGGCCGCCGGGAAGCTGGACCTGGTGCTGGCCAAGCGGCGGCCGGACGATCCGCGGGGCGAACCGGTCTGGCACGACGACCTGGTGTGGATCGGCGCGGAGCGGCTGCGGCTGGACCCGGACCGGCCGGTGCCGCTCATCGTGTTCCCGCCGCCGGGCATCACCCGTGCCCAGGCGCTGGAGGCGCTGGAGCGGCAGGGCCGTCCGTGGCGCATCGTGTGCACCAGCGGCAGCCTCAACGGCCTCATCGCGGCGGCGCGGGCCGGGCTCGGTGTGATGGCGCACTCACGGGGCCTGGTCCCGCCCGGACTGTTCCGGGTGCCGGACCGGGCGGGCCTGCCGGAGCTGGGCAGGGTCGACTTCGTCCTGCTCCACGGCCGCCACCGCACCCCGGCGCGGAGCGCGGCGGACGCGCTCGCGTCGGCGATCCTGAGCGGCGGGGAACGCCTGCACCGGCGCGGCGCCTGAACGCTCCGCCCGCGAGAAGCCGCGGCCCCGGACCACCGGACGCCCGCGGTTGACTTCAAGCGCTTGAGGTGTGTTCTGCTGCCCGGCATGACAACCTTCACCATTCAGGACATGTCCCGGCGCAGCGGGCTGAGCGAGCCGACGCTGCGCTACTACGAGGACGTCGGGCTGGTCGGCCCGATCGACCGCGACGAGCACAGCGGGCACCGCCGCTACGGTCCGCGGGACCTCGATGTGATCGAGGCGCTGGCCTGCCTGCGCGCGGTCGGCGTCGGCATCGAGGACATGCGTACCTATCTGGCGAACCGGGCCCGTGGGCGGGCGGCGGCGGCCGAGCAGCGCGATCTGCTGCTGCGGCACGCCGAGCGCGTCGAGGAGGAGATCGCGGCCCAGCGCGCGCGGCTCGGCTATCTGCGGGAGAAGGCGGCGCTGTGGGACGCCCGTGAGCGCGGGGACGCCGCCGCGGAGGCCGGGGCGATGGAGCGACTGGCGGGCGCGATCGGCCGCCTGGGGGTGTTGCGATGAGCCCGGTCCTGGTCACCGGTGGATCCGGCTACCTGGCGACGTGGCTGATCGCCGCCCTGCTGCGGGCCGGCCGCCCGGTGCGCACCACGGTGCGTTCGACGGCCCGCGAGGCCGGCGTGCGCGCGGCCGTGCGCCGCGGGCACGCCGACGACGGCGGCCTGGAGGTCGTCGCCGCCGACCTGACCGCCGATGACGGCTGGGCCGCCGCGGCGGCCGGCTGCGCCGAGGTCCACCACGTCGCCTCGCCCTTCCCGGTCACGGATCCGGCGGATCCCGACGAGCTGATCGTCCCGGCCCGCGAGGGCACGCTGCGGGTGGTGCGGGCCGCGCGCGACGCGGGTGCCCGGCGGGTGGTGCTCACCTCCTCCTTCGCCGCGGTCGGATACTCGCCCAAGCCGGGCGCCGAGTTCACCGAGGCCGACTGGACCGATCCGGACACGCCGGGACTCGCGCCCTACCCCCGGTCCAAGGCGATCGCCGAGCGTGCCGCGTGGGACCTCATGGAGCGCGACGGCGGCGGCACCGAACTCGTCGTCGTCAACCCGACATTCATCCTCGGGCCCACCCTCAGCACCGGCCTGCACTCCTCGACACAGCTGGTCAAGGCGATGCTGGAGGGGACGATGCCCGTCGCACCCCGCCGGCGCTTCGGCGTCGTGGACGTCCGGGACGTGGCCGACCTGCACCTGCGCGCCATGGCCGCGCCGGAGGCCGCCGGCCGGCGCTACCTGGCCGTCGCCGACGGCCCGACGCTGAGTTTCCTGGAGGTCGCCGACGTCCTGCGCCGACGGCTCGGCCCGCCGGCCGCGCGGGTGCCCACGACGGAGGCTGCGGGGGACGGCCCGCCGCGTCCGGTCATCCACAACGACCGGGCCCGCGCGGAACTCGGCTGGCGTCCGCGACCGGCCGGCACGACGATCGTGGAGACGGCCGAGAGCCTGCGCGACCTCGGTCTGCTGGAGTCGGCAGGGTGAGGGCCGCCGGGGCTTCGCGCCGGGCACCGGGCCGAGCCGGGAACGGCGCCCGGCCGTCCGGGTGATACCGCGGGCCCGACGGCGGTTTCCGGACTCGACGCTTGCGGACCGCCCGACGGCGGTTTCCGGACTCGACGCTTCCGTCCCGCCCGACGGCGGTTTCCGGACTCGACGCTTGCGTCCCACCCGGCGCCGGCGCCCGCCTCGGCCGCCCCGGACGACCGCTGCGCGCCCTGCGCGACGGCGGACGCCCGAGCCCTCAAACCCCCGTAATCGGGCCGTACAGATTCAGTGGAGATTACGCCACCGAAACTTACTCAACCGTAAGTAATCTGTCCGCCCCTTCCCCGTGTGAGCGTTTTCTCCCGGGCGCGACCATGCGGTACGGGCGCATTGGCCGTTTTCGCACCCCCTCCCATCCGGCCAAACGGTGGGGTAGCTTTCACGGCGCTGTGCGGAGCGCCACCGAAGGAGCGGGAGCGGGGTTTGCGCGAGTTCACCAACCCTCCGTCGGCGTCGGCGCCACCGGTGGGTGGTCTGGCCGACGTCGTCTTCGAGCATGCCGTCCGGGACCCCCTCCATGTGGCGCTCGGCCGCAAGGACGAGTCGGGGCAGTGGCGGGACGTGACCTCCGCGGAGTTCCGTGACGAGGTCCTCGCCCTCGCCAAGGGGCTGCTCACCCGTGGTGTCCGCTTCGGCGACCGGGTCGCCATCATGTCCCGCACCCGCTACGAGTGGACCCTCTTCGACTACGCGCTGTGGGCGATCGGCGCCCAGGTGGTGCCGGTCTACCCCACTTCCTCGGCCGAGCAGTGCTTCTGGATGCTGTACGACTCGGAGGTGTCCGCGGCGATCGTCGAGCACGAGGACCACGCGATGACGATCGCCACCGTCATCGACCGGCTGCCACGGCTGCGCCAGCTGTGGCAGCTGGACTCGGGCGCCGTGCAGGAGCTGTACGACGCGGGCGCGCACCTCGACGACGAGATGGTGCACCGGCACCGCCGCGCGGTCACCCCGGACTCGGTCGCCACGATCATCTACACCTCGGGGACGACGGGCCGGCCCAAGGGCTGTGTCATCACGCACGGCAACTTCGCGTTCGAGGCGGAGACCGTCATCGAGCGCTGGGAGCCGGTGTTCCACTCGAAGAAGGGCGACGAGGCGGCCACCCTGCTGTTCCTGCCGCTCGCGCACGTCTTCGGACGGATGGTGGAGATCGCGGCGATCCGCGGCGGGGTGCGCTTCGGGCACCAGCCGCAGCTCAACGCGGCCGCCCTGCTGCCCGATCTGCAGGCGTTCAGGCCGACGTTCATCCTCGCGGTGCCGTACATCTTCGAGAAGGTGTTCAACGCCTCGCGGCGCAAGGCCGAGAAGGAGGGAAAGGCCGGGCCGTTCGAGAAGGCGGTCGAGATCGCGGTGCGGTACGCGGACGCGGTGGAGGCGAAGGCATGGGGCGCCGGTCCCGGCCCCTCGGCCTCGTTGCGCGTGCAGCACCAGATCTTCGACAAGCTCGTCTACGCCAAGGTCCGTGCGGCCATGGGCGGCCGGATCCGGAACGCGATGTCGGGCGGCTCGGGCATGGACCGCAGGCTCGGGCTCTTCTTCGCGGGCGCGGGCGTGCAGGTCTACGAGGGCTACGGCCTCACCGAGTCGACGGCCGCCGCCACCGCCAACCCACCCGAGCGCACCCGCTACGGCACCGTCGGCCAGCCCATCCCGGGCGTGAGCGTGCACATCGCGGACGACGGGGAGATCTGGCTGCACGGCGACAACGTCTTCAAGGGCTACCTCAACAACCAGAAGGCCACCGACGGGACCCTGCACGACGGCTGGCTGGCCACCGGCGACCTGGGATCGTTGGACGAGGACGGCTATCTGACCATCACCGGCCGCAAGAAGGAGATCCTGGTGACCTCCGGCGGCAAGAGCGTCTCGCCCGGGGCGCTGGAGGAGCGCGTCCGCGACCATCCGCTGGTCAACCAGTGCATCGTCGTCGGCAACGACCGCCCGTACGTCGCCGCTCTGGTCACCCTCGACCACGAGGCGATCGAGCACTGGCTGTCGATGCGCGGCAAGCCGCGGCTCTCGCCCGCGCAACTGGTCCGCGACCCGGATCTGGAGACCGAGGTGCGGCGCGCGGTGGTGGCCGCCAACACCCTTGTCTCGCAGGCGGAGTCGATCCGTACCTTCCGGATCCTGGGCCAGCCGTTCACCGAGGAACACGGCCTGCTGACGCCGTCGATGAAGCTGAAGCGCAAGGCGATCGAGAACGCGTACGCGAACGAGGTGGAGGCGCTGTACCGGGCGTGAGCGGGCACAGCGCCCCCGAAAGCGGGCCGCGGTGGTCAGCGCGGCGAGCCGCAGGGCGGACAGCGGGTCGCCGCGACGGTGCCCGGTCTCCTGCTCACGAGGCCAGTCCCGCAACCGTAGAGGTAGAGCCCGACCGGGTACGACCAGCCGCCGATGGTGCTAGGCGTGTAGCGGGCCATGGTGGAGTCGACCACGGCCGTGGACCAGTCGGGGGCGGCCGGCCGGGCCGTGGCCGCGGGGGCGGCCGTGGGCAGTGCGACCAGTGCGGTGGCGGTGAGCGCGACGGCCGTCAGTGCCGGACGGCTGCCGCCCCAGGAGTGCGGGACGGCCGGTGATCGTTCACGATGGAAGCAGCACCCGTCGGCAACCGAAGGGGCGAGCACCCGTGAGCAGCAAGGTTCCCCCGGTCGTCCTCAACAACGGCGTCGAGATGCCTCAGCTGGGTTTCGGCGTCTGGCAGGTACCCGACGACGAGGCCGAGCGGGCCGTCGCGACGGCCTTGGAAGCCGGGTACCGCAGCATCGACACGGCGGCGGTCTACGGCAACGAGGCGGGCACCGGCCGCGCCGTCACCGCCTCCGGTCTGCCCCGCGAGGACGTCTTCGTCACCACCAAGCTCTGGAACGCCGACCACGGGTACGACGCGGCGCTGCGCGCCTACGACGTCAGCCTGGCGAAACTGGGCCTGGACTACGTCGACCTGTACCTCATCCACTGGCCGCTGGCGCAGCGGGACACGTTCGTCCCGACGTACAAGGCGCTGGAGCGGTTGTACGCCGACGGCCGCGTGCGGGCCATCGGCGTCTCCAACTTCCTGCCCGAACACCTGGAGCGGCTGACCGCCGAGACGTCGGTCATCCCCGCGGTCGACCAGATCGAACTCCACCCCCGGCTCCAGCAGCACGCGGCCCGCGAACGCCACGCCGAACTGGGCATCACCACCGAGGCGTGGTCGCCGCTCGGCCAGGGCAAGGGCCTGCTGGAGGTGCCGGCGATCGTCGCCGTCGCGCAGAAGCACAACCGCACTCCGGCCCAGGTCGTACTGCGCTGGCACGTCCAGCTGGGCAACATCGCCATCCCCAAGTCCGTGACGCCGTCCCGGATCAGGGAGAACATCGAGGTCTTCGACTTCAGCCTGGACACCGAGGACCTCGCGGCGATCGGCGCGCTGAACGAGAACCGCCGGCTGGGCCCGGACCCGGCGACGTTCGGCATCTGAGCCCGCGCGCGCCGCGCCCGCCGCTCAGTCGGCGCGCACGTCCGCGTACACGACCTCGAACTCCTCCAGCCCGGTCACGGTCGCATGCGCCTTCGCCACCCCTTCGTGCCGCACCGCCGCCATGACCGCGCGGGACGCGGCCAGCGACTCGCGGTCGACGAAGAGGAGGCCGGACCTGGCGCGTCCGCGCTCCCGGTCCACGAACAGGGACGCGCCGGCGATGCCGCGCAGCGTGTCCAGCCGGGGCAACAACGACGTCCGGAACACGTCGGCGAGCAGATCCGTGTCCGCCGGGTCGAACTCCAGCCCGGTGACCCGCAGTCCGCCGCCCGCCCTCGGGTGCTGGAACACGTGGAAGGCCGCCACCTCGTAGTTGTCGACGGTCACCGTGCCCGCGAACGGCCCGAGGAGTTCGGCGCGCCGCAGGCTCATCACCTCGTCGCTGTTGTGCCGGTCCGCCGCGGAGGACCACCAGCTGGCCGAGAGCAGTTTGCCCAGCTCCCGGTCGACGAAGACGCTCGCTCCGCGGTAGCCGGGCCGCTCCATGAGCAGGTCCCGCCCCGCGGTGTTGAGGGCACGGAGCGCCGTGTCGATCTTCGTGGGATCCCCGGTCGCGTACACCGTGCGGACGAACATGACGACTCGCCTCCCCGGAAGCCAGGTAATGGTTCGGACATATCCGCCCCAAAAATGTGGAATGTCCACTGATGTCCAGTCTTGTCGTAGGAACGAATCATCGCAAATGGCACAGCGAGCACGTGCTTGCACCGAGGGACTTGACGAGGCCACGTAAAGAGGCCACCTTGTACGGCACCCGGTAAGGAAACTTTCCTAACAGACAGAAGGGTCCCCCACAGTGCGCATGCGACCACTGACCCTCGCCGCGGCCTCCGGGGCCGCACTGCTCGCGACCGGAGTGCTCCCCGCGAGCGCCTCGGGCGCCCCCACCGCCCCGACGTCGACTCAGGAGGGCACGGTCAGCGCGGCCGACCTGCTGGCCAAGGTGACGTCATGTCAGCAGATCTCGAACGGCAAGTACAAGACCGACGACGAGACGTCGGCCACGATCCCCGTGTGCGGCAAGAACGGCGCGGTGTTCTGGAAGGCCGACATGGACATCGACTGCGACGGCCAGCGCACCTCGAACTGCAACGAGGACACCGACCCCTGGTACCAGGACGACACGGCCTTCCACCAGTCCGACGACAAGCCGCTGAAGGCGGACACCCTGCCGTACGTCGTGGTGCCCAGCTCCAGCAGCATCTGGAACTACTCCGGCGCCGGCATAAAGGGTGGCGGTGTGGTCGCCGTCATCTACAACAACAAGGTCGAGTACGCGGTCGTCGGTGACACCGGCCCCACGCAGATCATCGGCGAGGCGTCGTACGCCACCGCCAAGGCGCTGGGCATCGACCCCGATCCGGAGACCGGCGGCGCCGACTCCGGGGTGACCTACATCCTGTTCAAGAACTCCCAGGTCTCCCCCATAGAGAGCCACAGCGGCGCGGTCAGCCGCGGGGACCAGTTGGCCAAGCAGTTCCTCCTGGACAACTGAGGCGGACGGCGGGCCGGTCGGGCTCCGTGCGGCCCCGCGCCTCCGCCAGGGCGTCGTGCGATGCCCTGACCGGGAACGCGGGGCCGCACGCGCGGCGTCCCCGGACGGCGGTCAAGCGGGCCGGACCGCCGTGTACAGCGTGTACGCGCTCAGGACGAACACGTCCGGGCGGCGGTGGACGCTCTCCGGGTCGGCCGGGTCGAGAAGCCGGCCGAGGGTGGCGCGGTCGTCGGCGTCGAGGCCGTCGGCCACCAGGTCGCGCAGCCGGGCGAGGGTGGCGGCGGCGTGGGCGCGGGCCCGGTCGGACGCCGGCGCGGGCAGGTCCAGCAGGAAGCTGCGGGTGCCGGTGTGCCGCAGACCGGCGGAGGTCAGCAGGGCCGGCCAGTCCTCCCGTTCGGCGACGCTGCCCGGGAGTTCGGCCCGCATCCGCGTGAACCGCTCCTCCTGCACCGCGTCGAGCCTGGCTTGCAGCCCCGGCCGTCCGATGCCGATGTCCCGGGGCAGGAACCGGCTGGGCAGGCCGCCCTCCAGCAGCGCGAGCGTGCCGCCCGGCACCAGCCTGGCCGCGAAGGCGGTGAGCGCCGCGCGCTGGTCGGCGAGGTGGTGCAGGCTGCGGCTGGCCCACAGCAGGTCGGCCGGGTAGGTCAACTCGTCGAGGACCGCGGGGAGTTCCCCGGCGAGCGTGTCGAACCGGTCGGCGACGCCCTGCCGGGCGGCCCGGTCGCGGGCCCGCTCCAGGAGCGGCTCGGTACCGTCCACGGCCAGCACCCGTGCGTCCGGGAACGCCTCGGCGAACAGGCACGACACCACGCCGGGGCCGCTGCCCGCGTCGACGATCAGCCCCGGCCCGGCCGCCTCCTCGGCGAGCCAGGCCATGGCCTGCCGGTACACGGGCGCGGTCAGCTCCGCCTGCGTCTCCAGCAGCGAGGCCAGCTCCGACCAGTCGATGTCGGTGCCCCGCTGCTCCTGCCCGGGGCCATGTTGGTGCCCGTGCTGCTGCTTGTGATGGTGATCGGGGTGGTGATCGTGATGTCCGTGCGCCATGGTGGTCAGCCTCTCGTCCGGGTGCCGCCAGCCTGCTCCGAAGCGTCGTACGCAGGCCAGTGCTGTTGCCGGGACCGCAAAACCGCGACGGCCCGGGACCGGACGGAAGGAGCGGGGGCGAGGGCAGGTGGGACGCGCGGCGCGAGCCGCCGCCGTGTCGCACGCACGGCGGGAGCCGCCGTCGTGTCAGGACGGCGGCGGCGGGCCCGGCGTCAGCCGTCCGCCGGCTTGGCGAAGGAGCGGCCGTGAACCGCGGGTCGGCGCGCGGGCGGTCCTGGTCCGGCAGCCGGGCGAGGCGCCCGGCGAACTCCTCGGTGCGCGGGTCGCCGGGCGGCAGCAGCGTGAACCAGCCGCGGCGCAGGTCCGCGACGGTGCCGCGCGGGCTGCGGCCCTGGCCGAGCCCCGGGAAGGAGGCCCGCCGGGCGGGGAGCAGACCGTGCTCGGCGGCGTACGCGGCCACCGTCCGGTCGTCGTCCCGGGCCGGCCGGCGCGGACGCGCCGCGAGCACGGCGCCGATGTCGCTGCCGACGTCGTGCGCCGCGGCCTTGTCGACGGTGGTGATGTACACCCCGCCGGGCCGCAGCACCCGGGCGCACTCGGCGACGACGGAGCGGACCTCGGCCGGGTCCTGGATCCGGGTCCTGGATCAGGTGCAGCACCCAGACGCTGGTGACCGCGTCGAACGTGCCGTCACGGAACGGCAGTCGGCGGCCGTCCGCCCGCAGCACCCGCCCCGGCAGCCGGACGGCGGCCAGCCGCACCATGGCGTCGGCGAGGTCGGTGCCGGTGACCCGCAGCCGGGGCCGGCCCGCCGCCGGCCGCCGGGTCACGATCCCGGTCCCGCAGCCCACGTCGAGGAGGCGGCCGGTGGTCGCGGGGACCAGGCCGAGCACCGCGTCGGCCGCCGCTCGGGCTCTGGGCTCACCGCCGCGTGACGCGTCGTAGCCGCCGGCCTCTTCCTCGTAGTCGAGCACGTACCTCAGCTTGCCCCGTGGGCCGGGGCCAGATCCGCCACCCGGCGGGCCAGCTCGAAGTCCAGCTCGGTGACGGCGCCGCCCACGCTGTGCGTGTTCACGCTCAGGGACACCGAGTGGTAACCAAGGGTGAGGTCGGAGTGGTGGTCCAGTTCCTCCTGGACCCGGGCGATGTGCACGACCATCGCGGCGGCCGCGAAATGCGAGCCGAGCCGGTACGTACGGGTGATCCGGTCCCCGTCGAGCGCCCAGCCCGGCAGCTCGGCCAGCCGGCCCTCGATCTCCTGTTGCGACAGCGGTGCGACGGCCATGGCCCGGCTCCCTTCGTGGCGGTACCGCCCCGGCCGGCCCGGTGCGGTCGTGCTACCCGTTCAGCCTGTCATGCCCGCCCGGCCCGCACGCCACTACGCGGGCCCACCCGGGTCGGCGCGGCCCCGCGTGCCGCCACGGGCGCCCGCCGGCCCCGTGCGGCACGGCGGCCCCGGCCTCCTCGACTACCGTCGTCGGTATGGCCATCACCGCCTCCGGCTCCGCAGCGTCCGCCGTCCCCGCCGACCGGTCGGGCGTCGGCCCGCTGCTGCGGGCCTGGCGGGAGCGGCGGCGGCTGAGCCAGCTGGAGCTGGCCCTGCGCGCCGACTCCTCCGCCCGGCACCTCAGTTTCATCGAGACCGGCCGGTCCCGGCCGAGCGAGGAGATGGTGCTGCGGCTGGCCGAGCACCTGGACGTTCCGGTGCGTGAGCGCAACGCGCTGCTGCTCGCGGCCGGTTACGCGCCGCGCTATCCGCAGACCCCGTTGGACGATCCGGCGCTCGACGCGCTGCGCGACGGCATGCGGCGGCTGATCGGCGGCTACGAGCCGTACCCGGCGCTGATCGTCGACGGCTCGTACACGGTGGTCGCCGCCAACCGGGGTGTCACGATGCTGCTGGAGGGCGTCCCGGAGTCGCTGCTGGCACCCGCGCCGAACGCGATGCGGCTGACCCTGCACCCGCAGGGCCTGGCGCCCCGGATCCGCAACCTGCGCGAGTGGCGGGGTCATCTGCTCGCGCAGATGGAACGGCAGCTCGCCCTGCACCGCTCGGACGCGCTGCGCGCGCTGTACGAGGAGGTGGCGGCCTATCCGGTCCCGGACCGGGACGCCGGGGCCGAGGACGAACCGGCCGGGCCCGTGGCCTACTTCGCGCTGCCGCTGCGGATCGAGCACGCGGGCCGGGTGCTGTCCTTCGTGTCGTCCATCGCCACGTTCAACACGCCGATGGACGTGACCGTCGCCGAGCTGGCCGTCGAGACACTCCTGCCCGCGGATCCGGCCACGGCCAAGTACCTGCACTCCCTGGCGGGTTGACGTGACGCGACGGCTGCCGCGCGACCGGCCAGCGTCCGCGACCGCACGGCGTGACACACTGCTCGCATGCAGGGGCGCGCAGGGGAGGTCGTGGCGTGAGTGAGCGGCGGCCCGCGCCCACCGTGGGCCAGGTGGTGCTGGGCAGGCGGCTCCAGGAGCTGCGGGAGGCGGCCGGGCTCGGGCGCGAGCAGGCGGCCCGGGTGCTGCGGGTGGCACCGGCGACCGTGCGGCGGATGGAACTGGCCGAGGTCGCCCTGCGGATCCCCTATGTACAGATGCTCCTCAGCGCGTACGGCGTGGCCGCGGAGGAGGCCGCCGCGTTCGTCCGGCTGGCCGAGGACGCCAACCGGCCGGGCTGGTGGCAGCGGTTCCACGACGTGCTGCCGGAGTGGTTCAGCATGTACGTCAGCCTGGAGGGCGCCGCCCGCATCATCCGCTCCTACGAGCCGCACTTCGTGCCCGGCCTGCTCCAGACCGAGGGGTACGCGCGTGCCGTGATGGAAGCGGGGACGGTCGGCCAGGACGGACCGGACTCCATCGAGCGCCATGTCTCCCTGCGCATGGCCCGGCAGCGGCTCCTGGAGCGGGACGACCCGCCCCACCTGTGGGCGATCATCGACGAGACGGTGCTGCTGCGCCGGGTGGGCGAGCGCGCCGAGGTGATGCGCGAGCAGGTGGACAAGCTGCTGGAGTTCGCCGAGCGGGACCGGGTCACGATCCAGCTCGCCGAGTTCGCGTCCGGCCCGCATCCGGGGACGTACGCGCCCTTCTCACTGTTCCGGTTCGCCGAGCCCGAACTGCCCGACATGGTGTTCACCGAGTACCTGACCGGAGCGCTGTACCTGGACTCCCGCAAGGAGGTCTCCGTACACCTGGAGGTCCTCGACCACATGACGGCGCACGCCGCGTCCGCCCAGCGCACCATGAAGCTCCTGCGGGAGTACCGCGAGAACCTCTGACCCGGTTCCCGGCGTCCGAGCTGGTTCCCCGGCCGTCCTGTCCGGGTTCCCGGGTGTTCCGGTCGGTTCCTGGGCGTTTTGTTCGGGGTTCCCGGCTCCGGGCGGCGTGCCGCCGTACCGGGTCCTGACCCGTACGGGTGCCGTGGACGGGTGCGCTCCCCCGTCCCGCCCTAGGTTCGAAGCCACGGGTGACCGAGGGAGCGCACGTGACCGACACGCGGACACCGCCCCAGGAACCGGGCGCGGCACTGCTGGGCGCGGGCCGGTTCTTCCGGCGCGGCACCGCCGCCGCCGATCTGCACAGCGTGCGGCTGACCGGCGGCCGGGAGGCGGACGCCTTCTACCGGGACCGCTGGAGCCACGACAAGGTGGTGCACTCCACGCACGGGGTGAACTGCACCGGCTCGTGCCGCTGGAAGGTGTACGTCAAGGACGGGATCATCACCTGGGAGACCCAGGAGACGGACTATCCGACGGTGGGCCCGGACCGGCCCGAGTACGAGCCCCGCGGCTGCCCGCGCGGCGCCGCGTTCTCCTGGTACACCTACTCCCCCACCCGGGTACGCCACCCGTACGTCAGGGGCGTCCTCCTGGAGATGTACCGCGAGGCCCGGCAGCGGCTGTCCGACCCCGTGCTGGCCTGGGCGGACATCCAGTCGGACCCCGAGCGGCGGCGTCGCTACCAGCGGGCCCGCGGCAAGGGCGGCCTGGTGCGGGCCTCCTGGGACGAGGCGCTGGAGCTGGTCGCCGCCGCCCACGTCCACACCATCAAGACGTACGGCCCCGACCGGATCGCCGGGTTCTCCCCGATTCCCGCGATGTCGATCGTGTCGCACGCGGCCGGGGCCCGGTTCCACTCCCTCATCGGCGCGCCGATGCTGTCCTTCTACGACTGGTACGCGGATCTGCCGGTGGCCTCGCCGCAGGTGTTCGGCGACCAGACGGACGTACCCGAGTCGGGCGACTGGTGGGACGCCGCCTATCTGATGATGTGGGGCTCCAACGTCCCGGTGACCCGTACCCCGGACGCGCACTGGATGGCGGAGGCCCGCTACCGCGGCCAGAAGGTCGTGGTGGTGTCGCCCGACTACGCGGACAACACCAAGTTCGCCGACGAGTGGCTGCATCCGCACCCGGGCACGGACGGGGCGCTGGCGCTGGCCATGGGCCATGTCGTGCTCAAGGAGTTCTTCGTCGACCGCGAGACGCCGTTCTTCGCCGACTACGTGCGGCGCTTCACCGACCTGCCGTTCCTGGTGACGCTCACCGAGCGGGACGGGGCGTACGTACCGGGGAAGTTCCTGCGCGCCGCCGACCTGGGGGCGGACGGCGAGGGCGTCGAGTGGCAGACCGTCGTCCTGGACACGGCGTCCGGCCGGCCGGCCGTGCCCAACGGCTCCCTGGGCTTTCGCTGGACCGAGTCGGGGCAGGGCCGCTGGAACCTGGACCTGGGCGACCTGGAGCCGCGGCTGAGCCTGTACGGCGCCGCGTCCGCCCGCCCGGTGGAGGTGCTGCTGCCGCGGTTCGACACCGAGGGCGGGGAGCACGGACAGGGGCGCGGTGAGGTACTGCGCCGGGGTGTGCCGGCGCTGCGGCCGGACGGGCCGGGCGGCCCGCTGGTGACGACGGTGTTCGATCTGCTGCTGGCGCAGTACGGAGTGGCCCGCCACGGGCTGCCCGGTGACTGGCCCGACGGCTACGAGGACGCCCGTACCCCGGGCACGCCCGCCTGGCAGGAGGTGCACACCTCGGTCCCGGCGGCCGCCTGCGCGCGGATCGCCCGGGAGTTCGCGCGGACCGCCGAACGGTCCGGGGGGCGCTGCATGATCCTGATGGGTGCGGGCACCAACCACTGGTTCCACTCCGAGACGATCTACCGCACCTTCCTCGCCCTGCTCCAGCTGACCGGCTGCCAGGGCCGCAACGGCGGCGGCTGGGCGCACTACGTCGGACAGGAGAAGTGCCGTCCCCTCACCGGCTGGGCCACCCTGGCGGCCGCCTCCGACTGGTCCCGGCCACCGCGGCAGATGATCGGCACCGCCTACTGGTTCCTCAACACCGACCAGTGGCGCTACGACCTGTTCGGCGCGGACGTGCTGGCCTCACCGCTGGGCGAGGGCCGGTTCGCCGGGATGACGGCCGCGGACTGCCTCGCCCAGTCGGCACGGGCGGGCTGGATGCCGTCGTACCCGACCTTCGACCGCAATCCGCTGGAGCTGGGCGAGGCCGACGGCGATCCGGTGGCCCGCGCGGTGGACGAACTGCGGGCGGGCACCCTCAGGTTCGCCTGCGAGGATCCGGACGCCCCGGAGAACTGGCCGCGGGTGCTGACCCTGTGGCGGGCCAATCTGCTCGGCTCGTCGGCGAAGGGCGCCGAGTACTTCACCCGGCACCTGCTGGGCACCCACTCCTCGCTGCGCGCCGAGGAGGCCGGGCCCGGACAGCGGCCGCGCGAGGTGACCTGGCACGAGGAGGCCCCGGAGGGCAAGCTCGACCTGCTGCTGTCGCTGGACTTCCGGCAGACGTCCTCCACGCTGCTGTCGGACGTGGTGCTGCCCGCGGCGACCTGGTACGAGAAGCACGATCTGTCGTCGACCGACATGCACCCGTATGTGCACGCGTTCACCCCCGCGGTGGATCCGCCGTGGCAGGCCCGTACCGACTTCGAGACGTTCAAGGGCCTGGCGGAGAAGCTGAGCGAGCTGGCCGCCGGCCATCTGGGTGTGCGCAGGGACCTGGTCGCCGCGCCGCTCCAGCACGACACCCCGGGCGAGACCGCCCAGCCCGGCGGGGTGGCCCTGGACTGGAAGCACGGGGAGTGCGAACCCGTGCCCGGCCGGACGATGCCGCATCTGACGGTGGTCGAGCGGGACTACCCGGCGGTCGGCGCCAAGTTCGCGGCGCTCGGCCCGCTGGTGGAACACCTCGGACTGCCCGCGAAGGGCGTCGTTCTCCGCCCGGACGAGGAGGTCGGCCGGCTGCGGGAGGCGAACGGTGGCGCGCACGGCGGTCCGGCCGACGGCCGCCCCCTGCTCGACACGGCCGTGAAGGCGGCGAACACCGTCCTGGCGCTGTCCGGCACCACCAACGGCCGGCTGGCCACCCAGGGTTTCCGCACCCTGGAGCGGCGCACCGGCAGGCCGATGGCCCAACTGGCCGCCGAACACGAGGGCAGGCGCGTCGACTACGCCGACACCGAGGCCGCGCCGGTCCCGGTGATCACCTCACCGGAGTGGTCGGGCAGCGAGTCCGGCGGGCGGCGCTACACGGCGTTCACGCAGAACACCGAGCAGCTCAAGCCGTGGCACACCCTCACCGGCCGGCAGCACTTCTTCCTGGACCACGACTGGATCCACGAGCTGGGCGAGGCGCTGCCGGTGTACCGGCCGCCGCTCGACATGCACCGGCTGTTCGGTGAGCCGCGGCTCGGCCCGGACGGGCAACGGGAGGTGACGGTCCGTTACCTCACCCCGCACAACAAGTGGTCCATCCACTCCGAGTACCAGGACAACCTGTTCATGCTGTCCCTCTCCCGGGGCGGTCAGACCATCTGGATGTCCCCCGAGGACGCCGACGCCATCGGGGTCCGCGACAACGACTGGGTGGAGGCGGTCAACCGCAACGGCGTGGTCGTGGCACGCGCGGTCGTCTCGCACCGGATGCCCGCCGGCACCGTGTACATGCACCACGCGCAGGAGCGGACGGTGAACGTGCCGCGGACCGCGACCACCGGGATGCGGGGCGGCACCCACAACTCGCTCACCCGGCTGCTCCTCAAACCGTCCCACCTCATCGGCGGCTACGCCCAGTTGTCCTGGGCGTTCAACTATCTGGGCCCGACGGGCAACCAGCGCGACGAGGTGACGGTGATCCGCCGCCGCGGCCAGGAGGTCGAGTACTGATGCGTCCGATGGCCCAGCTCGCGATGGTCATGAACCTCGACAAGTGCATCGGCTGCCACACCTGTTCGGTGACGTGCAAGCAGGCGTGGACCAACCGGCAGGGCATGGAGTACGTCTGGTTCAACAACGTCGAGACCCGGCCCGGACAGGGCTATCCGCGCCGCTACGAGGACCAGGAGAAGTGGCGGGGCGGCTGGGAGCTGAACCGGCGCGGCGCGCTGCGGCTGAAGGCGGGCGGCCGGCTGCGCAAGCTGGCCGGGATCTTCAGCAATCCCCGGCTGCCGGAGATCAAGGACTACTACGAACCCTGGACGTACGACTACCGCACGCTCACCGACGCCCCGCTGGGCGACGACTACCCGGTGGCCCGGCCCGTCTCCCAGCTCGACGGCAGGCCCATGGCGATCGAGTGGTCGTCGAACTGGGACGACGACCTCGGGGGCGCCCCGGCGTACGGCGATCTCGACCCGATGGTGGAGCGCACCCGGCAGCAGGTCTCGGACAAGGTGCGGTTCGAGTTCGAGCAGACCTTCATGTTCTATCTGCCGCGGATCTGCGAGCACTGCCTCAATCCGTCCTGCGTGGCGTCGTGCCCGTCCGGCGCGATGTACAAGCGGAGCGAGGACGGCATCGTCCTGGTCGACCAGGACCGCTGCCGGGGCTGGCGGATGTGCGTGACCGGCTGCCCGTACAAGAAGGTGTACTTCAACCACCGCACCGGCAAGGCCGAGAAGTGCACGTTCTGCTATCCGCGGACGGAGGTCGGGCTGCCGACGGTCTGTTCGGAGACCTGCGTCGGCCGGCTGCGCTACCTCGGCGTGCTGCTGTACGACGCCGACCGGGTCACCGCCGCCGCCGAGGTCGAGAACGAGCAGGACCTGTACGAGGCCCAGTTGGGCGTCTTCCTCGACCCCCAGGACCCGGAGGTGCGGCGGGCGTGCGAGGCGGCGGGGATCCCGGACGACTGGCTGGCGGCGGCCCGCCGCTCCCCCGTGCACACGCTGATCAGCCGGTACCGGGTGGCGCTGCCGCTGCATCCGGAGTACCGGACCCTGCCGATGGTCTGGTACATCCCGCCGCTGTCACCGGTGGTGGACGCGCTGACCGGGACCGGACACGACGGCGAGGACGCGGAGAACCTGTTCGGCGCGATCGACACGCTGCGCATCCCGGTGGAGTACCTGGCGGAGCTGTTCACCGCGGGCGACCCCGAACCGGTACGGGCCGCGCTTCAGCGGCTGGCGGCGATGCGCTCCCACATGCGGGCGGTCAACCTCGGTGAGGAGCCCGACGGCCGGATCTCCGCGGCCGTCGGCATGGACCGGGCGCAGATCGAGGAGCTGTACCGGCTGCTGGCCATCGCCAAGTACGAGGACCGGTACGTCATTCCGACGGCCGCCGTGGGCGACGCGGGCCGACTGGAGGAGTCGGCCCTGCCGGAGGGCTGCGCCCTCGACGGGGAGGGCGGGCCCGGCATGGGCGGGGACGGTCCGTTCGGCGGCGACTCCGGACGCCGCCTGCTGCCGCTGGTGTCGGTGGAGACCTTCCACGCCCTGAGCAGACGGCAGAAGTCCGACCGTGCCGACGACGCCCGGGAGGTCTGATGCCCTCGGACGCGGTGCTGTACCAGGCGGCGGCGCTCTGTCTGACGTATCCGGACGACGACCTCGTGGCCCGGCTGCCACTGATCCGCGAAGCCGCCCCGCAACTACGGGAGTTCACCGACCACGCGGCGGTCACCCCGCTGAACGAGCTGGCCGCGCACTATGTACGGGTCTTCGACTTCCGGAACCGGCACAGTCTCTATCTGAGCTGGTGGCGCGACGGCGACACCCGGCGGCGCGGGATGTCGCTGGTCCGTTTCAAGGAGCTGTACCGGCAGCACGGCCTGGAGTTCTGCGACGAGGAACTGCCGGACTTCCTGCCGGCGGTCCTGGAGTTCACGGCCCGCACCGGCAGCACGGACCTGCTCACCGGCCACCGCGACGTCCTGGTGGAACTGCGCACCAGGCTCACCGACTTCGGCACGCCGTACGCGTCCGTCCTGGGCGCGGTCTGCGCGGCGCTGCCGCCCGCCCGGACCAGGAGGCGTCCGTGAACACACTGCTGTGGGGTGCGCTGCCCTACGTCGCCATCGCCCTCCTCGTCGCCGGGCTGGTCTGGCGGCACCGCTACGACCGCTTCGGCTGGACCACCCGTTCCTCGCAGGTGTACGAGTCGCGACTGCTGAACATCGCCTCGCCCGTGTTCCACTACGGCATCCTGTTCGTGCTCGCGGGCCATCTGATCGGGCTGTTCGTCCCCGCGTCGTGGACCGGGGCGCTCGGCGTCAGCGAGCACACGTACCACCTGTTCTCCCTCTACGGCGGGACGGCGGCGGGAGCGCTGACGGTCGCGGGGATCCTGCTGCTGGTCTACCGCCGGCGCACCCGTGCCCCGGTGCTGCGGGCGACGACGGCCAACGACAAGCTGATGTACGTCGTGCTGCTCGCCGCGATCGTGCTGGGCATGACCGCCAAGCTCACCCACACCGCGGGGAGCGGCTACGACTACCGCACCACGATCGCTCCGTGGGCGCGCAGCCTGTTCACGCTGCACCCGCGTACGGAGCTGATGGCGGGTGTGCCGGTGCTGTACCAGGTGCACGCGGTGGTCGGCATGCTGCTCATCGCGTTCGTCCCGTACAGCCGTCTGGTGCACATGTTCAGCGCGCCCGTGCAGTATCTGTTCCGGCCGTACATCGTCTACCGCAGCCGTGACCCACGGCAGTTGGGGCCGCGGCCGGAGCGCCGGGGCTGGGAGCGGGCGGGTTCCTGAGCCGGACGCCCGCCCGGCCGCCGGGTGTTGCTCACAACTCCAGTGCGTCCAGGACCGTCCGGGTGACTTCTTCAGGTGTGCGACCGTCCGTCGCCACCACCGCGACGGCAACCTCCTCGTACAGGTGCCGCCGCGCCTCCATCAACTCCCGCCACTGCCGACGCGGATTGACCGCGAGCAGCGGCCGGGCCACGTTCAGACCCGTACGCCGCACCGCCTCCTCCACGTCCATCGACAGATAGACCACGCGGTGCCCCGACAACAGTGCCCGGGTCTCCGCGTCAAGGACCGCGCCACCACCCAACGCGAGTACGCCCCCGTGCCCGGCGAGCGCGGTGCGTACCGCACGCTTCTCCATCGCCCGGAAAGCGGCCTCGCCCTCGTCGACGAAGATCTCCGCGATACTCCGCCGCTCCCCCGCCACGATGTCCTCGTCCGTGTCCCGATAAGCAACCCCCAGCCGTTCGGCCAGCAGCCCCCCGACCGTGGACTTGCCCACACCCATCGGACCCACCAGAACAATCACCGGCACGACACTCACCGGATCACCAGAGCATCGAGGTACGACCGCACATTACGGCGGGTCTCGGACACACTGTCCCCACCGAACTTCTCCGCGACCGCGTCCGCCAGCACCAACGCCACCATCGCCTCCGCGACGATCCCGGCCGCCGGCACCGCACACACATCAGAACGCTGATGATGCGCCCGCGCCACCTCACCCGTCACCACATCGACCGTACGCAACGCCCGCGGCACCGTCGCGATCGGCTTCATCGCCGCCCGGACCCGCAGCAGCTCACCCGTCGACAACCCACCCTCCGTACCACCCGAACGACCCGACGCCCGCCGGATCCCCTCCCCCGTCGCCACGATCTCGTCATGCGCCTGCGAACCCGGCACCCGCGCCAGACCGAACCCGTCACCGAGCTCCACACCCTTGATCGCCTGGATCCCCATCAACGCCGCAGCCAGCCGAGCGTCCAGCTTCCGGTCCCAGTGCACATGCGACCCCAGCCCCACCGGCACCCCGTACGCCAGCACCTCCACCACACCACCCAGCGTGTCCCCGTCCCTGTGCGCCCGGTCGATCTCCGCAACCATCGCCTTCGACGCATCCGCGTCCACACAGCGCACCGGATCAGCGTCCAGCCGCTCCACATCGGCCGGCGTGGGGTAGACACCGTACGGCGCCTTCGCCGACGCCAGCTCCACCACATGCGAAACGACCTCGATGCCGGCGGTCTCCTTCAGGTACGACCGGGCCACCGCACCCAGCGCCACCCGCGCCGCCGTCTCCCGCGCCGACGCCCGCTCCAGCACCGGACGCGCCTCACCGAAACCGTACTTCTGCATCCCCGCCAGATCCGCATGACCCGGCCGCGGCCGCGTCAACGGCTCATTACGCGCCAACCCCGCCAACACCTCAGGATCGACAGGATCAGCCGACATCACCTGCTCCCACTTCGGCCACTCCGTGTTCCCCACCATCACCGCGACCGGCGAACCCAACGTCAGCCCGTGCCGCACCCCACCCAGAAACGTCACCTCGTCCCGCTCGAACTTCATCCGCGCACCCCGGCCGTACCCCAGCCGCCGCCGCGCCAGATGATCCGCCACCATCCCCGTGGTGACCGGCACACCAGCGGGAAGCCCCTCCAGCGTCGCGACGAGTGCGGGACCATGGGACTCCCCCGCGGTAAGCCAACGCAGCCTGCTCAACGGTGCTCCTCTGCCGGTCCGACGGGGTTCAGCGGGCGCCGGTGGCCGGGAAACAGCCGTCGCAGCTCCTCGTGGAAGCCCGGGAAGGTCTTCGCGACACAGGCCGGGTCGTCCAGCGAGATCGTCCCCGGCACCGCGAGCCCGAGGACCGAGAACGACATGGCGATCCGGTGGTCGCGCCGGCAGACGACATGGGCACGGCGCGGCACCCCGGGACGCACGGTGATCCAGTCCGGCCCCTCGGCGGTCTCGATGCCGCACGCGCGCAGGTTCTCGGCGACGGCGGCGACCCGGTCGGACTCCTTCAGCCGCGCGTGCGCGACACCGCGGACGGTGACCGGCGCGTCGGCCAACGGCGCGATGGCGGCGAGGGTCATGAAGGTGTCGGAGATGTCACCCATGTCCAGGGTGAAGCCGCCGCGCAGCCGGCCCGTGCCGGTGACCGTGGTGGCGTCCTCGGACACCTCCACCCGGGCGCCGAGCAGGCGCAGCGCCTCCACGAACCGCAGATCGCCCTGGACACTGCCGGCGCCGAGGCCGGGCACGGTCACCGTACGGCCCGTGACGGCGGCCGCGGCGAAGAAGTACGAGGCGGTCGAGGCGTCCGGTTCGATCGCGAGGTCCACGGCCGTGTACCCGCCCGGATGCACCACCATCGTGCCGTCCGGGCCGTCGGTGACCCGGGCCCCGAACCGCGCCATGAGGGCGCGGGTCATGTCGGCGTAGGGACGGCTGACCAGCCGGCGCGGGCGCAGGACCAGCGGTGTCCGCAGGCCCGGGGCCGCCATCAGCAGGCCGCTGAGGTACTGGCTGCTCAGGGAGCTGTCCACGGCGATCTCGCCGCCGTCGAGTCCGCGGGCGTCCACCTCCAGTGGCAGGGCGCCGTCCGCTGGGGTGCGCACGGTGGCGCCGAGGCGGGTGAGGGCGTCCAGCAGGGGGCGCAGCGGGCGGGCGCGCAACTGGTCCGTGCCGTCGAACACGAAGGTGCCCCGGCCCGTGGCGACGAAGGGCGGCAGGAAACGGGCGGCCGTGCCCGCGTCGGCACACCAGATCCGCGTGGGCGCGGCGGCCTGGTCGGGGGCACCGGCCAGGCCGTCGACCTCCCAGCACTCGTCGCGCGGAGTGCTGCGCACCGGGACGCCGAGGTCGGTCAGGGCGGTGCGGAACGCGAGGGTGTCGTCGCTGACCAGCGGGGCGTGCAGCCGCGTCGTGCCGGATGCGGCGGCGGCCAGCAGCAGGGCCCGGTTGGTGATGCTTTTCGAGCCGGGGACGCGGGCGGTGAGGACGGCGCTCCCCGGTGCGGGCGATGCGGTGACGGTGGCCGGGGCTGTGGCGGTGACGGTGGCTGTGGCTGTGGCTGTGGCTGAAGCGGACGATGCGGTGGCGGTGGCCGGTGCGGGCAGGTCGGTGCTCATCGGGGTCCTTCGGCAGGCGGGGTGCGGGAAGCGGTGGAGCGGCCGGGCGGGGCGCGCTCGGCCGCCCCCGCCCGGCCGGGTCTCAGGTCGTCCGCGCGGACAGCACCTCGGTCGACAGGGCCGCGACGAGGCGTACGCCGCCCTCGGTGAGCAGTGATTCGGCGTGGAACTGCATCGAGGCGAAGTGCGGGCCCCGCAGTGCGTGCACCTCGCCGGTGCCGGGGTCCCGGCTCACCCGTACCCGGCCGACGCCGTCGCACCGTGCCTCGTCCTCGGCGCTGTGGGCGGCGAACGTGTTGTAGAAGCCGACGCGTTCCCGGCTCCCGAAGAAGTCGATCTCCCGCTGCACGCCCTGGTTGGGGACCTCCCGGCGGACGAGCGGGAAGCCCAGCCGGGTGCTGAGCACCTGGTGGCTGAGGCAGACGGCGAGGAACGGGCGGCGTTCGCGCAGCAGGGTGTCGACGGTGCCGCGCAGGTGCGCGATCTTCGGGTCGTCGGTCTGCCGGGGGTCGCCGGGGCCGGGGCCCATGATGACGAGGTCGTGCCCGTCGACGTCGTACGGCTCGTCGAAGCGGCGGACCGTCACCGTGAGTCCCAGCGAGCGCAGTTGGTGGTCGAGCATCCAGGTGAAGGTGTCCTCGGCGTCCACCACCAGGGTGCTGCGGCCGCTGAGGTCCGGTACGGCGCGCCGGCGGGCGGTGTCCTTGGCCAGCCAGAAACCGGCGAGCGTGGCGTTGCGCCGCTCCAGGACCGACCGGACCTCCGGGTGGGCCGCGAACCGGACCGGCACGGCCGGGTCCGGGGTCCGGACGTGCGTGGCCCGCGGGTCCTGGTCGGGTTCGCCGCCCGCGGCCGGGGGGTGCGGGCCGGCGGGCCCCGCGTCCGCCCGGAGCGCGGCGAGCAGGCCGGCCGCCTTCGCCCGGGTCTCGGCGACCTCCGAGGCGGCGTCGGAGTGGCGTACGAGGGTGGCGCCGACGCCGATCCGCACCCGGCCCGCCGCGTCGATGTCGGCGGTGCGGATGACGATGGACGAGTCGAGCGCGGGTGCGCCGTTGGTGTCCCGGCCGATGAGGGCCAGCACGCCGCTGTAGTAGCCGCGGCCGTGCGGCTCGTACCGGCTGATGACCCGGCAGGCGCTCTCCAGCGGGCTGCCGGTGACGGTCGGGGCGAACATCCCCTCGCGCAGGATCAGGCGCGGGTCGAGTTCGCTGTGGCCCTCGATGAAGTACTCGGTGTGCGCGAGCCGCGCCATCTCCTTGAGCTGCGGGCCCGCCACGCGTCCGCCGGACCGGCAGATCCTGGCCATCATCTTCAGCTCTTCGTCGACGACCATGTACAGCTCGTCGGCCTCCTTGCGGTCGGCCAGGAAGTCCAGGACGCCGGAGAGGGTCGGACCGGTGGCCGGATAGCGGTAGGTGCCGCTGATGGGGTTCATGACGGCGGTGCCGCCGGTGAGGCTGATGTGCCGTTCGGGGGTGGCGCCCACGAAGGTGCGTTCCCCGGTGTGGACGACGAAGGTCCAGTAGGCGCCCGACTCGCCGAGCAGCAGCCGCCGGAAGAACGACAGCGCGCTGTGGTGGGTGTAGTCGGTGATGTCCGCGACGAAGGAGCGCTTGATGACGAAGTTGGCGCCCTCCCCCTCGCCGATCTCGTCGGCGATGACCTTTCGGACGATCCCGGCGTAGACGTCGTCGGTGATGTCGAAGTGTTCGCCGGTCAGCGCGATCGGCGTGGTCGGCAGCCGGTGCAGGGCCTCGGCGACCGGCAGCCGCCCCTGGCCGGTCACGGTCATCGCGAGGAGCGGTGCGCGGTCGTCCACGCAGGCGAAGCCGCGTTCGGCGATCTGCCGGTACGGGATGAGCGCCAGGACCTCGTGGTGTGCGGTGCCGGGCAGGGGCAGGTGTGCCGGATCGGGGAGGTCCGCGAGGGTGGCGGGGGCCGAGATGTCGCCGACGAGCACGTCCAGCGTGGCCGGGCCGGTGGCCTCCGGCCGGTGCAGCAGGGCGTAGGCGGGGGGCCGGGGGGCCAGGATCCGGTCGAGCAGTACGGCCGCCGGGACACCGGGCCGGGCTGCCGTCCCCTCCGCCGTCACGCGGTCACCTCGGGGGCGTCGGCGAGGCGGACCGCGGTGGCCGCCTCCAGGGCGGCGACGACGGTGTCGGTGGTGGTGACCACGGCGCAGCGCTGGGCCGCGTACTCGACGGCGAGGCGGTGGCGGTCGGCGGAGAAGTCGCCGACGGCGTCGGCCACCAGGAACGGCTGGATGTCATGGGTGAACGCGTCGACGGCGGTCATCAGTACGCCGACGTGGGCGTACACACCACACAGGAGGAGCTGGTCGCGGCCGTGCCCGCGCAGCCAGCCCAGCAGTCCGGAACGGAAGAAGGCGCTGTAGCGCCACTTGGTGAACACCGCGTCCCGCGGGGCGGGGGTGAGCGGTTCGACCACCTCGCGGTCTACGGGGTCGACACGCATGCCCGGCCCCCAGAAGTCCTTCAGCAGGCCGCGTTCCGATTCCGTCATGCCGCCGGGCTGGGCCGTGTAGCCGACCGGTATGCCCAGCTCGGCCGCCAGGCCGCGCAACCGGGCGGCGTTGTGCACGAGCGGGCCGCGGACGGAGTCCGGGAACGGTCGCAGGAAGTAGTGCTGCATGTCGTGGACGAGCAGGGCCGCCCGGTCGGGGTCCACGGTCCAGCGCGCGGTGTTGGGCGGCAGGTCCTGGGCCCGCGGCAGCGGGTAGGGCTCGATGGGGGGTATGCCCGCCATGTCATTCCTTTCCTGGGGTGCCTGATCGGTGCCGGAGGTGTGCGCCGCGGTCAGGCGGCGACCGCGGGCGCCGCCTGACGGCTCACCCACCAGGCGCCGACCGCGGCCAGGGCCTGGGCGGGGTTGAGGCGCGGGTCGCAGAAGCTGGTGTAGTCGGAGCCGACGGTGTCGAGGGCGGACTCGTCGGTGACGCACTCGCTGACGTCGTCGGGGGTGGTCTCCAGGTGCAGGCCGCCGGGTACGCCGCCCGCGGTCACGACCGCGGTCTGGAACCGTTCGATCTCCTGCGTGACCGTGCGTACGAGGCGGGTCTTCAGCCCGCCGGGAGCGGTGACGGTGTTGCCGTGCATGGGGTCGCTCAGCCAGATCACCGGGTGCCCGGCGGTGCGTACGGCCTCGACGAGCCCGGGTAGCCGCGCGGCCACCGCGTCGGCGCCCATCCGGGCGATCAGGGTGAGCCGGCCGGGGGTGTGCGCGGGGTCCAGGCGCTCGCACAGGGCGAGGAGTTCGTCGGCCGTCATCGTGGGGCCGACCTTGCAGGCGACGGGGTTGGCCACCTGGGCGAGCAGGCTCACGTGGGCGCCGTCGACCTGCCGGGTCCGCTCGCCGATCCAGGGCCAGTGGGTGGAGGTGAGCAGCGGCCGGCCGTTCGTGTCCCGGCGGACCAGGGGGATTTCGTAGTCCAGCAGCAGGGCCTCGTGGCTGGTCCAGACGGGGGCGCCGATCGGGGCGGTGCCCCGCGGGCCGTGCCGGTCGAGGTGCCCCATGACGGCGGCGGCCGCCCGGTAGCCGGTCAGGATGCGGTCCGGGTCGGGGACGCGCAGGACCGGATCGGGCAGCGGGCTGTTGACCATGTGGCCGCGGTAGGAGGGGAGTTCGATGCCGCCGACGGTCTCGAAGGACTGCGAACGGGGTTTGGCGTACTGGCCGGCGATCCGGCCGACGCGCACCACCGGTCTGCCGCTCTCCATCTCCAGGGCGCCGGCGAGCATGTTGAGCAGTCCCGCCTTGCGTGCGACGTGGTCGGCGGTGCTCTCCGCGGTGTCCTCGGCGCAGTCGCCCGCCTGCATCACCTGGGCCTCACCGGCCGCGACCCGGGCGAGCAGGCCGTGCAGGGTGTCGACGTCCTCGGCGGCCACCAGCGGGGGAAGTCCCGCCAGTTCCTCGCGGACCTGTCTGAGGCGGGTGGTGTCCGCCCATGGCGGCTGCTGGAGAGCCGTCTCGTAGCTGATGTCGAGCAGCAGGTCGTCCACTGTTTCTCCGATCATGGGTGGCCGCTTGGAAAAACTTTTCCGCCACTTTCCGTTCATACGGCATCAATGGCGGCTGGCAGGGAAATGAAAGAAGAACAAGTAATCGGCCACGGTGCCGGACTCGAACCCCCCCGTCCTAGGCCGACGTGCCTCGTCGGCACCACCGAGCATGTACAGCACGGAATGGGCTGCCAATGATTTCCGCTGTGATGTGTCAGGTGCCCGGAAGTCCGTCAAGTCCCGTGTTTCGTACGGGCGTCGGATGCCCTGTTCGCCGCGGCCGTTGCGTTTGCCGTGGGCGGTGACCCGCGGAAATCAAAGAAGGCAGGCGGTACGCGGACCGCCTGCCTTCATGATGTGTACGCGAATGAAAATCCGGAGAAAGGGCCGGAGACTGGGAAACGGGGGAATGTCAGCGGGGCCGGCCGGCGAGCGCGACGACGGTGTGCGCGGCCGAGGCGAGGGTGACGTGCCGGTGCCATCCGCCGAAGGACCGTCCGGTGAAGTCACGGATGCCCACGCCGTCGGAGATCTCCGTGACGTCCTGGTCGACCTTCTCGGTGAGTTTGCTCAGGCGTACCAGCACACCTGGTTGCGCCTGGGTCATGTTGGTCAGCCACAGCCAGGTCCGGCCGCGCCGGCGCTTGTCCTGTACGCCGAGCAGGACCAGGTCGCCGCAGCCGGTCTGCGCCGGGGCCGAGACGGGCAGGGCGACCCGTACCGTGGCGGCCAGGTGGGTGTGGCGTGCGAGGTCGAGGCGGGAGTCGGACCAGCTGGCGGGGCGCCGCAGGTCCCGGGCGAGGTCCATGATCTGAGCCGCCGGCAGCACCCTGCCGCCGCTCGCGGGCAGCAGCGGATCGGTCACGGTCAGGCACAGATCGCGGGCGGCGCGCACCAGGAGGGGTACGCCGGAGGCGGCGAACTCCTGGAAGATCGTGGCCGTATGGCCTTCGCAGGTGTCGACGACCAGGGGCCGCGTCGGCAGCCCCCAGCCCAGCACGGTCTCGGCACAGGCCCCGACCAGGCACTCGGTCAGGGTCTCGGGTCTCATGCCGTCGGGTATCGCGACCTGGGTGCGCCGATGGCTGTCCTTGAGCCAGGTCTTCGGCAGGTGCAGGCGCCAGTTGAGCGGTGCGGTCAGTTCGTCCGAGGCGGCCCATACGCCGATCGCCCGCTGGGCGTTGAGCACTTGTCCGAGATCCGGGAAGAAATGCCGGTCCACGCCCACGGAATGACGTCCGGACTTCGGGATGATCATGGGTTGGGCCACCCATGCCTGAGGCTGTGCCATGGCCAGTAAATGGCCGGCCAGTGCCTGCCGCATGGGCACCCAGTCCCAGGTGGAGGAGGAAATGAAATGGTGCAGGTTCTGTTCCGAGACGTGGTCTTCGAACAGTGCCGCGATGGCGCGTATGGATTTCCGTCCCTCGGCCTCCAGAAGGCCACGTAAATAGTAGATGCCCTTCCGGTACTGGTCACTTCGGGGCAGTGAGGCGAAAAGCCTGGAGCAGAGTTCGGCGAAGGTCACGTCGTGTGCGTGTGCGGGAGGTACGGGGATCGTTCCATGCCCCGTGGTCGCGGGAAGCAGGTCTACGTAGGTCACGGGTCTCCTTGTTGCCGCCTGGCTGCGAAGGGTGGGCAGGCTTCGGCGTGCCGCCGGCGGCCGGGACCGGTTCGCCCCGGCCGCCTCGGACGGACGTGACTCGGAAGGACTCGGGAACCGGCTCCGCGGGCTGGCCCGGCGGGCGGCGTTCGCGGGCGGCACCCGATCCACACGTGCGACGACATCGTTGCCGCGCCGGCAGGTCCCCCCGTACCCGACACGCCTGCCGACGGCCGCGACGCGGCCCCGGCGTCGCATGCGTGACCTGCGACACCATCCCCTCCTCCAGGAACTGCCGTGACGTCACCCCCATGACGGCCCTCCAGACTGTAACGACCACAGAAGGTGACGGCCACCATACGGAACGAGAGTGTCAAGTCGGGGTCAAGCGCACCCGTTTCCGGGCCTGGATCAAGCCACCGGCGTGGCGGGCGGCCTGACGTGACGGCAGCGGCCGGTCCGGCCGCCCAGGGCCTGGCGAACGCCGCGGGATCGCCAGGCCGCCGGACCGGCCCCGCGGGCTACTCGGCCGCCGCCTGCCGCGGCACCCAGCGCACCGCCAGACAGCCGAGCCCCAGCGACAGGGCGCTCGCCACCGCGATCGCCACGTGCATGCCGGAGACGAACGCGTCCTTGGCCTCCCGGGCCGCGGCCGCGGTGATGCCCGGCGCTTCCAGGGTCTCGCCCAGGGTGCCGGCGAGGTCCGGCCCGAGGAGCCGGAAGCAGACGGCCGCCAGCGAGCCGAGCAGCGAGATGCCGAGGGCGTTGCCGAGTTCGTTGCTCATCTCGGCGATGGATGCCGCCGATCCGGCCCGCTCGGCGGGCACGGCCGCGACGGCGGTCTCCGCGACGAGACTGAAGGACAGGCCGTAGCCGATGCCCGCGATCATCGTGGAGGCGATGAACGCCGTCACCCCGCCGCCGACCCCGGCGAACAGCATCAGCAACAGGCCGATGCCCATGGCGAAGTGCGAGGTGATGAGGGCCGCGCGCTTGCCGACGCGGTCGACGATCGCGCTGGTGCCGACGCAGGTCACGGTGAGGACGACCGCGCCGGGCACGGCCAGCAGGGCCGAGGAGAGCACGCTGTGGCCGAGAACCGACTGGAGGTAGACGCCGCTGAGGTAGCCGGCCGCGGCCCAGGCGACCAGCGAGAGCAGGCCGGTGAGGATCGCGACGGTGAAGACCCGGTCGCGGAACAGCCTCAGGTCGAGCAGGGGGTACTCCAGGGTGAACTGCCTGCGCACGAACAGCACCACGATCACCAGGCCGACGGCGCCGATGAGCAGTTGGGACGTGGAGAAGCCCGACGCGGCGGCCGACTTGACGGAGTACACGGTCAGCAGGATGCCGACGGCGGACAGCAGCACGCTCAGCGCGTCCACCCGCCCCGGGCTCGCCTCGCGCACCTCCTTCAGCAGCACGGGCGCGAAGGCGAGGAACAGGACGACGACCGGGATGTTGATCAGGAAGACGGATCCCCAGGCGAAGCGGTTGAGCAGCAGACCACCGACGATGGGCCCGACCGCGAACCCGGCGGCGAAGGTCGCCGCGAAGATGCCGATGGCCTGGGCGCGCTGCTTCGGGTTGCGGAAGATGTTGCTGATGATCGCCAGGCCCGAGGGCAGCAGCGTCGCGCCGCCGAGCCCCATGAGGGCCCGGCAGACGATGAGCACCTCGGGGTTCGGGGAGAACGCCGCGCCGACCGAACCGGCTCCGAAGACGACCGCCCCCGCGAGCAGGAACTTGAGCCGGCCGTAGCGGTCACCGAGGTTGCCGAACGCGATGAGCAGCGACGAGACCACGAAGCCGTAGATGTCGAGGATCCACAGGGCCTGGTCGGTGGTGGGGGTGATCGCGGAGGTGATGCTCGGCATCGCGAGGTAGAGCACGGAGCCGTCCATCGCGACGAGGGCAACCGGACCGAGCACGATCAGGAGGCCCAGCCAGGCACGCCGGTCGGCACGCTCCGCGACTAAATCCAGGGAAGTCACGGGCAACCTTTCAAGGGAAGGTGCGAAGTTGTTCACGCAAAGTCGGACACGTTCGTCGGCACAACATGCATACGGTGTACGCGAATATCAGGCGTACGACGTACGCGAAACGCCTTGCGTACGCCGTACGCGTTGGTGTGCGTACGGCGTACCCATGCCGCTGGTTAGACTACAGCATGACCATCAAGACGCAAGGCGGGCAGGCGAGTTCACTCGGGCTCACCCGACGCGCCATCATCAGCGCCGCGATCCGCATCGCCGACGCGGAGGGCATCGCCGCACTCTCCATGCGGCGCCTGGCCCACGACCTCGACTCCGGGGTCATGTCCCTGTACCGGCACATCGCGAACAAGGACGAACTGCTCACGGCGATCACCCGCTCGGTCTGTGAGGAGCACCCCTATCCGTCCCCACCACCACCGCACTGGCGCGACGCCGTACGGCTCGCGGTCGAACTCGACCGGGAGGTGTACCGCAAGCATCCCTGGACCCTCGTCACCCAGGCGTCCGCCCGCCACTTCTCCGACACCACGTGCCTCGACTGGATGACGGACGCGCTCGCCGACCTGACCGACGACCCCGAGCTGGCCCGCACGCTCACCCTCACCGTCTGGTCGTACGTGCAGGGCGCCTCCATCCAGCGCGTGGCGCAGCAACTCCTGCCCGGCGACGACGAACCCGGCCAGTCACCGATCAGACCCACCGAGGACGACTTCGCGGTGGGCTTGGAGGTTCTGCTCGACGGCTTCGCACAGCAGGCCGCGGACGCCTAGCCCGGCACCGGCGGAGTCCGGGGCCGGGGCGTTCGGCGAAGTCCGGGGCCGGGGCGTTCGGCGAAGCCCGGGGCCGGGGGTTTCAACGGGTCGCTGCGGAGAGTGTCCGCCCGGAAATCCCGTCGTTGTCCCGGTATGGCACTTCCTCAGGAATTCCTGGTCCGGCACAACGGCGAGACACCCACCGCACAAACCCTGGTTCCGCTCGCCTTCATGGGGTACGCCCACTTCACGGCGATGCAGGTGCGCGGGGGCCGGGTCCGCGGCTTTGACCTGCACCTGGCGCGGCTGCGGCACGGCTCGCTGGAGCTTTTCGGCCGCGCCACGCCCGACGACCGGGTACGGTCCCAACTGCGGGACGCGCTGCGGGACGCACCTGCCGACCTCTCCCTGACGGTCACGCTCCACAACCCGGCCGGCGAGTTCACCCCCACCGACCCCGGCACCTTCCCCGACGTGCTGATCCGCACCGCGCCACCCGCGGACGGCCCCAAGGGGCCGCTGGCGCTCTCGGCGGTGCGCCACGAACGGTTCCTGCCGTCGGTGAAACACGTCGGCGAACCGGCCAAGACGTTCTTCCTGCGTCAGGCGGTCGCCCAGGGCTTCGACGACGCCGCCTTCCTCGACCACCGGGGCCGGCTCAGCGAGGCGTCCATCTGGAACCTCGCGTTCTGGGACGGTTCCGGTGTGGTCTGGCCGTCCGCCGAGATGCTGCACGGAGTCACCATGGGCATCGTCCGCAGGCAGTTGGAGCGCCTGGACGTCCCGCAGCGCGAGGCGGACATCACCCTCGCCGACCTGCCCTCGCTGGCCGGCGGCGCCGTGCTGAACTCCTGGACCCCGGGCGTCGCGGTGCACCGGATCGGCCAGGTGCCGCTGCCTCAGGCCCCCGCCCTCCTCGACCTCCTGCACCGCGCCTACGAGGCCGAACCCCTCAGCACCGTGTGAGCACCGCGCAGGACGACCACCGCGAACCGCCGTACGGACACCGGGCATGAGCACCGCCGTACGAACGGCACATGACCCGAGCACCGCCGGGTGAGCGACGCCCTACGAACACCGTACGGAACGGCATCGGGCCCCGCACCGGAATACCCGCGCGGGGCCCTTCTTCTCTTCCGGGATTCCGAGGCCGGGAATAGCGCGCCGCCGCACCCGACCTGACGGATCCGTGGTCTTTTTCTCCGCGCGCCCGATCCGGTCTGCTTAGCATCTGGGCGAGGATCCCTGACCGGCGCTTTTTTCTCGCGGATCCCCGAGGACGAACCGCTCTGCCGATGCGCATCTTTCCTTTCCCCCCACGACACTGATCCGCCAACTATGCGACGCGGAGACAACATTGCGACTTGCGCAAGTAATGGAAGACGTCTTTGAGCGCCATGCGGACCGGCCCGCCGTCGCTGAACGCGCGAAGGAGTTCGTGCGGGACGCCCGGACCGGACGGGTGTCGGTGCGCCTGCTGCCACGCTACGAAACGACCAGTTACCGGGAACTGTGGGACCGCATCCGCGCGGTCGCGAGCGAATGGCACCGCCATCCCGAGCGGCCGCTCAGCGCGGGCGACCGGGTGGCCCTGCTCGGCTTCACCAGCCGGGACTACGCGACCCTGGACCTGGCCTGTATCCATCTCGGCGCGGTCAGCGTGCCGTTGCAGACCAGCGCCCCGGTCGAGCAGTTGGCGTCCATCGTGGCGGAGACGGAGCCGTTCCTTCTCGCCGCGAGCGTCGAGCGGCTGGACACGGCGGCCGAACTGGCCCGGCGTACGACGTCGGTGAAGCGCCTGGTCGTCTTCGACCACCACCCGGGCGCCGAGGACCAGGCGGACCGGATCGCCGCCGCCGCCGAACTCCTCGCCGAGGCGGGCCGGGACGTGGACGTCGTCGCCCTGTCGGACGTCCTGGCCCGCGGCGCGGGACTGCCCCACGCACCGCTGTACGCGCCCGGCGACGACGAGGACCCCCTCGCGATGCTCATCTACACCTCGGGGAGCACCGGCACCCCGAAGGGCGCCATGTACACCGAGCGGCTGGCCAGGGCGATGTGGGGCGGTGCCTGGTCGAAACTGTTCGCCGGCACCGAGGTCGTCACCGTCAACTACATGCCCATGAGCCATGTCGCCGGCCACTCCTCGCTGAAGAACGCGCTGGTGCGCGGCGGTGTCACCTGCTTCACCGCCACCAGCGACCTGTCGACGTTCTTCGAGGACATCGCGCTCATACGCCCCACGGAGCTGTCCCTCGTGCCTCGGGTGTGCGAGATGCTCCACCAGCGCTACCGGAGCGAGCTGAACCGGCGCACGGACGCGGGCGCCGCCCCCGAGACGGCCGCGGCCGAGGCGCGCGCCCACCTGCGCGACGACGTCCTCGGCGGACGCGTCACCTGGGCCAGCAACAGTTCCGCGCCGCTGTCCGCCGAGCTGACCGAGTTCATCGAGGCCCTGCTCGGCGTACCGCTGCACATCGTCTACGGGTCCACGGAGGCGGCGGGCATCTCCGTCGACGGCGAACTGCTGCGCCCGCCGGTGACCGACTACAAGCTGGCCGACGTGCCCGAACTGGGCTACTTCCGCACCGACACCCCGCACCCGCGCGGTGAGCTGCTGCTCAGGACCGACGCGATCATCCCCGGCTACTACCGCCGGCCCGAACTCACGGCGGACCTGTTCGACGCGGACGGCTACTACCGGACCGGGGACATCGTGGCGGAGACGGCGCCGGACCGGATCGCCGTCGTGGACCGCCGCAAGAGCGTCCTCAAGCTGTCCCAGGGCGAGTTCGTGGCGACCTCCCGGCTGGAGGCGTTCTTCGCTGCCGCGCCACTGGTGCGGCAGATCTTCGTCCACGGCAACAGCGAGCGCTCGTACCTGCTCGCCGTCGTCGTGCCCACCCCGGACGCCCTGGCCCGGTACGGGGACGAGGACGGGCGTCTCGAACAGCTGCTCAGCGAATCGTTTCAGCAGATCGCGCGGGACCGGGGCCTCAACTCGTACGAGATTCCCCGCGGCCTGCTCCTGGAGACCGAACCGTTCAGCCAGGCCAACGGGCTGCTCTCGGACCACCGCAAACTGCTGTGGCCCAAGCTCGTGGAGCGGTACGGCGAGCGGCTGGAGCAGCTGTACGCCGACCTCGCCGAGCGGGAGCGCCAGGAACTGCACGACCTGCGGCGTACGGGCGCCGGCCGGCCGGTCCTTGAGACGGTCCAGCGGGCGGCACGGGCGCTGCTCGCCGGCGGCACGGCTGAGGTGAGCCCCGCCGCGCACTTCCGGGACCTCGGCGGCGACTCGCTCTCGGCGGTGTCGCTGTCCGACCTGTTGCACGACACCTTCGGCATCCGGGTGCCCGTCGACGCCATCATCAGCCCGGCGCACGACCTGCGGCAGCTCGCCGCGTACGTCGAGGCCAAGCGGGCGACCGCCACGACCCGGCCCGCGTTCGCGTCGGTGCACGGCGCGGACGTCACCGAGGTGTACGCCAAGGACCTCGCCCTGGACCGGTTCCTCGACACCCGCACCCTGGACGGCGCCCGGTCGCTGCCGCGTCCCGCGGGTGAGCCGCGCCATGTCCTGCTGACGGGTGCGAGCGGATACCTGGGCCGGTTCCTCGCCCTGGAGTGGCTGGAGCGGCTCGCACCCGCGGGCGGGACGCTGACCGTCGTGGTCCGCGGCAAGGACGCGACGGCCGCCCGGCAGCGCCTGACCGACGCCTTCGGCACCGCCGACGCCCGGTTGACCGGGCACTTCGCGGAGTTGGCCACCGGGCACCTGGAGGTCCTTGCGGGTGACATCGCCGAGCCCGGACTCGGTCTGGACGAGGCGACCTGGGACCGGCTGGCCGAGCAGGTGGACCTGATCGTCCACGCGGGTGCGCTGGTGAACCACGTCCTGCCCTACAACCACCTCTTCGACGCGAACGTGGTCGGCACCGCCGAACTGATCCGGCTGTCCCTGACCGGCCGGCTCAAGCCGTTCACGTACATCTCCAGCGTGGCCGTGTCCGCGTCCCGGGCGGACGGGCCGCTCGACGAGGACTCCGACGTCCGCGCCGCGCTGCCCGCCCAGCCGGTCGACGACGGCTACGCCAGCGGCTACGCGACGAGCAAGTGGGCCGGTGAGGTGCTGCTGCGCGAGGCGCACGACCTGTGCGGACTGCCGGTGACGGTGTTCCGCTCCAACATGATCCTGGCGCACAGCCGGTACGCCGGGCAGCTCAACGTGCCCGACATGTTCAGCCGGCTGCTGTTCAGCGTCCTCGCCACGGGCCTGGCCCCGCGGTCCTTCTACCGGACCGTGGACGGCGAACGGCCGCGGGCCCACTACGACGGCCTGCCCGTCGACTTCACCGCCGCCGCGGTCGTCGCGCTGGGTCCGGCCGCCGCCGGGTACCGCACCTTCAGCCTCGTGAACCCGCACGACGACGGCGTCTCGCTGGACACGTTCGTGGACTGGCTGGCCGAGGACGGCCACCGCGTCGAACGCATCGACGACCACCGCGACTGGCTGATCCGCCTGGAGGCCGCCCTCCGGGCGCTGCCGGAGGCACAGCGGCAGCACTCGGTGCTGCCCCTGCTGCTCGGCTTCCAGGAGCCGGAGCCGCCGGCGGACGGCTCGGTCGTTCCGTCGGCCCGCTTCCGGGCGGCCGTCCAGGAGACCGGTATCGGCGCCCTGCGCGACATCCCGCACCTGTCCGCGTCCCTCGTCCGCAAGTACGCCGCGGACCTGCGACGCCTGCTGACCGACTGACCGGGCGCCCCCCGCCCTGGGCCCTCGCCGGCCGCGTACAC
>NZ_JBHJUV010000075.1:0-42672 GCF_042268025.1 Streptomyces sp. NPDC056161 | reverse complement strand
ACCGCCGCGAACGGCGCGATCTTCGCCTCCACCAGCGAACGCACGGAATCACGGAGCATCCCATGCTCCTCGGACGGGCGGTACAGGTCGAAGTCAGCCGATCCGGCCACGGGCTCACGCTCCAAGGACGCAGGGGTCATGACCCAGGGGTCACGACGGGGCGATGACGCTAGTTACCGTTAAGTAACACAGATTTCAGGGGCACGCCCACGGCACGCCCATGTGAGCTTGACGACAGCGGGAAAGTTGCCCGCGTAAGCGCGCGAACGGCCCCCGGCTATGCTCGGCCCTCGCACCGCATCCGTACCCTTCTGGAGTCCCCCATGAGCCTGAAGATCACCGTGATCGGCACCGGCTATCTCGGCGCCACGCACGCCGCGGCCATGGCCGAGCTGGGCTTCGAGGTGCTGGCGCTCGACATCGTGCCGGAGAAGATCGACCTGCTGCGGCGCGGCGAGGTCCCGATGTACGAGCCCGGACTCCGGGAGTTGCTGCGCCGGCACGTGGCCGGCATCGAGGGCGCCACCGGGCGACTTCGCTTCACCATGGACTGGGCCGAGGTCGCGGAGTTCGGCGATGTGCACTTCGTCTGCGTGAACACCCCGCAGAAGTACGGCGAGTACGCGGCGGACATGTCGTACGTCGACGCGGCGGTCGCCTCCCTGGCACCCCATCTCACCCGCCCCGTCCTCGTCGTCGGCAAGTCCACCGTGCCCGTCGGCTCCGCGGAGCGCCTGGCCGCCTATCTGGCCGAGCACGCGCCCGCCGGGGCCGATGCCGAACTGGCCTGGAACCCGGAGTTCCTGCGGGAGGGCTTCGCCGTCGAGGACACCCTGCACCCGGACCGGATCGTGGTGGGCGTGCGCAGCGAGCGGGCGGAGAAGGTGCTGCGGGAGGTGTACGCGACGCCGGTCGGCGAGGGCAGCCCGTTCGTGGTGACCGACTTCCCGACCGCCGAGCTGGTGAAGACCGCGGCCAACTCCTTCCTGGCCACCAAGATCTCGTTCATCAACGCGATGGCGGAGGTGTGCGAGGCCGCGGGCGGCGACGTGGCCAGGCTGGCCGAGGCCATCGGCCACGACGACCGGATCGGCAGGAAGTACCTGCGCGCCGGGATCGGTTTCGGCGGCGGCTGCCTGCCCAAGGACATCCGGGCGTTCATGGCGCGGGCGGGTGAGCTGGGCGCGGACCAGGCGCTGACCTTCCTGCGCGAGATCGACTCCATCAACATGCGCCGCCGCGGCCAGATGGTCGAGATGGCCCGGGAGACGCTGGGCGGCTCGTTCCTGGGCCGGCGGGTCGCGGTGCTCGGCGCCGCCTTCAAGCCCGACTCGGACGACGTCCGGGACTCCCCGGCGCTCAACGTGGCGGGCCAGATCCACCTCCAGGGCGGCCAGGTGACGGTGTACGACCCGAAGGGCATGGACAACGCCCGCCGTCTCTTCCCGACACTCGGCTACGCGGACTCGGCGCTGGGGGCGGTGCGGGGCGCGGACGTCGTCCTGCACCTCACCGAGTGGCGGGAGTTCCGCGAGCTGGACCCGGCCGCGCTGGGCGAGGTCGCCTCCACGCGGGTGCTCCTCGACGGCCGCAACGCGCTGGACCCCCAGGTGTGGCGCCGGGCCGGCTGGACGTATCGCGCGATGGGGCGCCCGACCGCGTAGCGCGACCGCCGCGGGAGCCCATCGCCGCCGGGCGACCCGCCCGGCGGAACCGCCGTACACATACACCGTGGGGCAGGGGGCCGTATGCGGACAGGCTCCGCACCCTGCGGTCCGTCAACGCGCCCGATTGCTCCCCTGCGATTGCACCGGCCGCCCCTGCTGGTACGCCTGCCGCTGCTGCAATTGCACCCGCCGCTCCCGCAGCTTGGAAACACGCTGCTCCAGATCCACCGTCCAATACTCCGCCACCGTCCGGGGGCTGAGCACACCGACCACTCCGGGCCGGGATCCAGCAGGCCCGCGATGCGCAGCGCCCGCCGCACAGCCGGGACGAAACAAAGGACTGTGTCCCCTCGCATATGCGACCGGTCCGCCAATGAAATACGGACCGTCCGTGGCCGTAATACGGGAACCGTACAAAGGCAGACGCCGGTTCGGCCGAGGCTCAGTCGGCCGAACCGGCGCCCTGCCGCATTCTGCCGCACCGGTCCGCGGCACGAGCGGCGAACCGCCGGCAGCTCACGCCCCCTTGGCCCGATACCGACGCATCCGGCCAGAGCCGAGGCGAACCATCAGGTGACGGCCGTAACCGGATCACCACCGGAAAGCCGACGGTCCATCAACGACCCGACGCCCTCCCCTGCCGTTGCGTCCCCTGCCGCTGCCATTCCGCTCGCCGCCGGTACAGTTCCACTATGCCCTGCTCCAAACGCTCCACCCTCACGCGGGTAGGCGTGCGCCGACCCGTCGCCTGAGCCCCGGGCCGGTTGGCCGGGCTGAGCGGAGGTAGATTTTGAGAGGCGGCGTTGCTAATGGGGTTGTGAGTCGGACTGGTTTGACCATAGCCCACAGTAGGTTGGCCATGCTCCGTGCCGGTTGAAGCTTGGCTGTAGTTACCGTCAGACTGGGCCGGGGATCCCTGTGCGCTGTTTCCTACTTGGTTCCCGAAACCATAGGTCTGGTCGACAGGTGCAGACGGGACTTCCGGCCCTGAACCATAAATCGAGCCGAAGTGCGCAGACGAACTGTCCCGCAGCACAGGGTCCGGGGGATACAGCAATTCCCACGGATTTTCGGAGGCCGCCTCCAACCAGGCTGCGACATTAGACTCCAAAGAATCATTGCCTTGGCCGTGGGCCACGGACGGAGTCAGGCCAGAGACCGTGGAGGGGTCCGTGACGTAGTTCTGTCCAACGGTTCCCATCTGATAGCCAGGGCTCATCCGCGCATCGGCCGAGTCCGACTGGCCGGGAAAACCGTCCGATGTCACCTGAGCCTCCGAAGCGGGAGAACTTTCCCCCGCACGCCCGTGGGAGTTACGGGATTGATCGCGGTCCCTTTGTTCTCCCGACCCGACGGGTACGATGTGATACCCCTCGCTCCATGGTTCAGGTTTGTAGCCATGCTTCTTAAAACCTTCGATCAGGCCCTTCGGGTATTTGACAATCCTCCCGTTATTCTTCTGGGTCGCAAACCATACACCGAAATCCACATCTATTTCCCTTTTACCCCCCTTCGCTTTTCCATCATTTATCTTCACCGGGACCCGCTCCTTCGGCAGAGGCAATTGCCCTTTTTTCCTGGTCCTCAGTATATATGCATAAGCTTCGTCGGGAACTTTTGCCACGGAGGACCTCCTACAGGAACCGGCAGACTTGTCCCTGGTAACGGCTCCCGCCTTCCGGTGGTTCACCAGGATCAGAGCGGGCCGCCGAGAGAAAGCCCGGCCCGGCGGTTGGGGTGTACTCCTGCTGGTCGTGTGCGTGCCGGAAATCGAGGACAGGGCAGGCACACAGATCTGATGAAACCCGCACACGCAAGGATGCGGACGCAGCAGCGGGTCCAACGGGTAGGGAACGGACAAAACAGCGGACCGTGCTCCCTGAAACACGGGCCCGGTTCGCGCATGACATGCGAACCGTCCGTGGCCGTAATACGGGAACCGTACAAAGGCAGACGCCGGTTCGGCCGAGGCTCAGTCGGCCGAACCGGCGCCCTGCCGCATTCTGCCCCACCGGTCGACGGCCCCACGGGCGAACCGGCCGCGGCTCACGCCTCCTTCGCCCGGTAACGGCGCATCTTCGCGCGCGCCCCGCACACCTGCATCGAGCACCAGCGCCCGCGGCCCGCGGGGCTGCGGTCGTAGTACGCCCAGTGGCAGTTGACCGCCTCGCACGCCTTCAGCCGCATCCAGGTGCCGGCCGCCAGCGCCTCGGCGACGGCCGCGGCGACCCGGGAGAGCAGTGGGGCGCCGTCGGCGGCGGGGGCGAGGGCGGCGGAGCCGTCGCGGTCGTCGACGGACAGGTACAGCGGGGTGTGCGCGAGCAGCGCCCCGAGCGGGGTAACCGCCCGGTGCGGCGGGTGGCCCGCGTGGGCGAGCAGGGCGGCGCGCAGTGACTCGCGCAGTTCGCGGGCCGCCGTCAGGTCCCCGGACCCGATGCCGAAGGCCGCCCGGCCGTCCGCCGTGTCCAGCGTGTCGGCGCCCGACTCGATGTCCAGCGTGTTGACCAGGTTCTCGACCAGGGCCAGCCCGCCGGGCGCGGGCAGTCTCTCACTCACCCTTGCGACGTTACCGCCCATGCGGCAGCATGCAGTAACCGTTACCTGTTGCCGAGATCTATGGGTAACCCGTGATCGACGAGAACGAGGAGAAAGCCATGGCCTACGCCAAGCTGGGCGTCGTCGTCCTGGACTGCCCGGACCCGCACGCGCTCGCCGACTTCTACGCCGAGGTGCTGGGCGGCACCGTCGAACCGGGCCCCGCGGACGCCACCTGGGTGGATCTGAAGGTGCCCGGCGGGCAGGCGCTGGCCTTCCAGGCGGCTCCCGGGTACGTCCCGCCGAGGTGGCCGGCGCCCGACCAGTCCCAGCAGCTCCACCTGGACCTGGTCGTGACGGACCTCGACGCGGCCGAGCAGGGAGTACTCGCCCTGGGCGCAACGCCGCTCGACACGGATGACCGGTCGCGCTCCTTCCGGGTGTACGCGGATCCGGCCGGACACCCGTTCTGCCTGTGCGCCGGCTGACCGTGCGCCGACTGGCCGGGCGGGCGCCCTGAGGTGGATCGCCCCTCGACGCGAGCCGACACTCATGGAGCGTTGAACCTGACCCAGTCGGCCGAACCGGCACCCTGCCGCTTCTGCCCCGCCGGTCCGCGGCACGAGCGGCGAACAACGCACCGCTCACGCCCGGAACCGGGACTCCATCGGAGCCCTGGGCGGTCCGGGCGATCCATCAGCCCCTTCAGCGCCTTCTCTGCGGCTTCGCCTGCTGCCCCAGTCGCGCCAGCCGCTGCTGCCTCAGCCGCTGTTGCACATCAGGCCGTTGCACCAGGTTCTCAAGTTCCGTCAGCTTCGCATCCAATCGCTCCAGTTGCTCCTCGTACGTCCGGGGTCGGCGCGTCTCGCGATCACCCCCTCCGCGAGTCCCGGACGAGTTCGCCTTACTGGACGGGGGCTGAGTTTGAGAGGCAGAGTTGCCAATGGGGTTCTGATCCGGACTGCTTTGGCCATAGCCCACAGCGGGTTGGCCGTATCCCACAGCAGGCGGGCCATCGCCCACAGCAGACCGGCCATACTCCATACCGGTTGAAGCTTGGCTGTAGTTTCCGTGATCCGCCACTTCCCCCCTCCACTGAGTCCCCTTCAGCTGCCGAAGCTCCGCCTGCAGTCGCGCCAGCTCCTGCTCCTTCTCCGCCCGCTCCTCAGCCGTCATGGGCTGGTTCGCCGCATTGCTGCCCGCTCCGTAATTCCCGGATTGACCGACCGACCCGACCTGACCGGCCTGTCCGAGATCAGGCTGAGTTCCCCAGACGGGACCAGCGAGAGAATTGTAAAGCGACGTGTTCTGGCCGTCACCCTCAGCATATTGACCGTAGTCCATACTGATGGGGGCTGGGCCGGAGTAGCCGTAAGGCTGGGTCGGAAAGGCGAGTGTGCTGAATCCCGCCTGGTTCCCGAAACCGAAGGCATGGTCGAAGGACACACCCTGAAATTCCTGGCTCTCGAAACCATAGGCCGGATCAGACACACCCATGGCCCCCTGGATCCCGAAATTCGGGGGGTACAAGAGTTCCATCGGATTATCCATCCCATGGATCCACTTCACGAAATCAGGATCCTGGTACTCATTTCCTTGGCCGTGGGCCGTAGAGGACGCCAGGGAGGGGATCGCGGAGGGGTACATGGCCTGGCTCTGTGCGCCGGTTCCCGCCTGATTGCCGGGGGTCACGCTCGCATCGGCCGATCCCGACCGGCCAGGGAAGCCGCCCGATGCCTCCTGAGCCCCCGGGGCGCGAGAACTTTCCCTCCCTCGCCCGTAGGAGTTGCCGGATTGATCGTGGTCCCTTTGTTCTCCTTGCTTGATGGGTACGATGCGATAACCCCCGCTGTAATTTTCGGGTTCGAAGCCGTGCTCCTTAAAACCTTCGACCAGGTTCGCCGGGTATTGGGTACGCCTCCCTTGCCCTCGCTGGGTCCGAAACCAATGACCGAACTCCACATCTAGACGCCTTTTAACTCCCCTCACTTTTATATCATTCACCTCCACCGGGACCCGAATTCCCGGTTCGGGCAATTGCCCTTTCTCCCTGCTCTTCAGTATCGCAGCATAAGCTTCGTCGGGAACTCTTGCCACGGAGGATCTCCTTCAGGAACCGGCAGACATTTCCCTTGGTAACGGCTCCCGCCTGCCGATGGTTCACCAGGATGAGAGCGGGTTGCCGGGAGAAGGTCGCAGTCAGGCATTCGAGGTGTATTCGTGCTGGCCGTGTGTGGCGGGGGTGGAGGCGGGGGCGGGAGGTCCGTCGTCCGCGGACGCTCCGTGTGTCATACCGTCACCCCCCGCCACCGTGAACGCGGACAGAGGGAACAGAAGGAACGGGGCACTGTCGTACGCCGAGCAGTGACCGGCGCCTTCCAAGACCCACACCCTCATCGGTCAACGGCTCGGCGGCCTCTCCTGCTGCCCGTTCCCGCTTCCGTTCCAGTTCCCCTGCGGTGAGACCTGCCGCGGCCGATCCGTCCCGTGCCCGCCCGTCCCTTGGGCCCAGGATCGGCCGCCCCCGTCGAGCGGGAGCTGATGGGCGAGGGCAGGTGAGAAAACAATGGGGCTCTGAGGCGCGCCGGTCTGGGCGTAATCCATAACAGCTTGGCCGTACTCGCTGGTCAGTTCGTAAGCGCTACCAGTCGGGCCGTAAGCACTCCGTGTCAGGTCACCAACGCTATCGACCTGGTCGCCAACACTGCCGACGCTCCAACTCGGGTCTTGCGATTCTTCGGGAGAGTAGCCGACGAAGGGATCGAAATCGACGCCGTACTGGGCATTGATCATTACCGCCTGGGCGTCGTACTGAGCGGCCTGGCCAAGGTCGACACCCAAGCGACCCCCATGAATTTCGGGCAGCTGGAGCGGCGTCGCGGTTGCATCGAGCACTTGCCGGTCAAGGTCCGCCGACGATCCTCCGGGAGCGCCACTCGGACCGAAATAACTCCAGGCATCCTGCTGTGGGTCAGCTACCACCGGCGAATAGTCGAACTGGGAGTGCAGGCTGGAAAAGGCGCCGACGCCGAAGTGACTCCCCGCGGGAATCCAAGGCAGCGGATCGGTCTCGGCGGAAATTTGCTCTCCATGGACCGGCAACTTTTCTCCGGGAACGTGACTCGGGTCGAGAGGACTACCGATGTCGTTCCGTGTATCGGCCACCGCGGGATGGCGGGATTCGGGAGACAGCTGCGCATAGGTCGCGACCAATGAATTCGGAGACGATTTCTCCTCAGTCTGCGGAGCACGAGAACTTTCTGCCACTTGCTCCCGCCTCCGCCGTTTGCCGTTACCCTGGCCCGCAAGGTGGGTTCCACCCTTGCGAGCCAGGAGGGTTCGAGCCGGGGAGGAGTTGACGGTCAGGTCGCCGCCCTCACCTTTCTTGAAAAGATTTCCCTCCAGGCGATATTTCTTTGATTCGGGACTCAGGACGTCTTTAAGACCATGCTTTGCAAGCGCAGCGGCCAAGTCCTCCGGGTATTTATCGCCCCTCAGTGCACTCTGCTGAAATTCTATCCACCTACGGAGATCAAAAGCGCACTCCACCCCACCCATAATTACAGTGCTCGCCACCCCGGATTCAGGAATTTCGCCTGCTTTCAGGTTGGCCAGGAAGGCCGTAACGGCTTTGCTGGGAATCGCGCGAACATCCCTCTCCATGGGTTTATCCCTCTGCGTAATATCATGCAGAAACCATCCTTCGCGATCATCATTCCAAACCGCCTTCAGGCCGTACTTGCCAAGCTTCGACACCAGGGTCGCCTGATAGGAATTATTCCTTCCGGTGTTCTTCTGGAATCTAAACCAGTCAATGAACACGAAAGTCTCAGACTTTCCATTCACCTCTACAGTGTCACTTTGGCCAGGTTTGGGAAGTTTGTTTCCAGGTTTCCCCAACAGCGCCTCAACGTGGTCATCTGTAATCACTCTCCGCGGCATGACATGCCTCCTTCGGGAACCGCAAGGTCTTCCCCCTGCAACGGCTCGCCGAACGCCGATGGTTCATGTGGGGCGGGGGGTGCTGGTTTTCGAGGGTAGGTCGCGGGCGGAACTGCTCGACACCTGACGAACACCCCCACCCCCGACATGGTGAACGCGGAGAGCGTCAAGGGGCACCGGCAAACCGGGGCCGGTCACCGGATCGTCGCCTCGGCCAGGGGGCATGGCCGGATGACCACTCGTCGAACCGGAGCGCCGGCCGGTTCGCGGTCACGCCGTACGCGTCAGCCGGGCCTACGGCGCCGAGCGGGCGTGGTCACAGCACCTCACCCCCGACTGCGCGCGTTCGCACGGCGGTCTGTGCACGCAGCCGCTGTGCGGGGCGGCGGGTTGTACGTCGGCCGGGTCAACGACCCATTCCCGCCCACCTGTTACTGCGCAGATATATCTGAGTCCGTCAAACTCACCACGGAATTCGCCGACTTGTTCGTCAGGGTCCACCAGAAGAGTGCCAAGGGACGGGAGAGCGGGGGGTTTTGCCGCCCCGCGGGATTGATCTCACCACACACGACAGTTTCTCTCTGTAGCGTCATGACTACGGGGAGGTTCAAGCGTGAACCGCGCCTGGGTGCCCTTCAAGCTGCTGGAACAGAACGAAAGGTTGGTGCACCGCCCTTGAATCGCAAGGAGTTGAACCCGGATGCCTCACCTCAGGCGGCCTACGGGGCGCGTTTACGCAGCTTGCGCGAGAAACGTGGGTGGACCCAAGAGGAACTGGGCACCCGTACGAACTATTCCAGCGTGCACGTCTCGGCTATTGAAACCGGTCGGAAGCCTCCGACTCTCCGCTTCTCGCGCAGTACGGACCAAGCCTTCGGCCTCGCGGGCAGAGCAGACGCTTTCGAACGCTGGTACCGCGAGATGAAGCACAGCGCGTTGCTGGAGGGGTTCCCGGAGTACGTCAAGCACGAGGCACGGGCCGTGGAGATCCGGCTGTTCGAGATCGGGATCATTCCCGGCTTGCTTCAGACACCGGCGTACGCGCGAGCCCTGGCAGACGGCGATGCCGGACGGGGCACCATCACACCCGACCAGGTCGCAGAACGGGTCTCGGTTCTGGCGGAGCGACAGGCGACACTGGTACGGACCCGGCCGCCCACCATGCTGGTGGTGATGGACGAAAGCTGCATCCGCCGCCCGGTCGGCGGCGCCACTGTCATGAACGAGCAGTTCCAACGCCTCGTCGAGTTCGCCGCGTTGCCGAACTCCATGCTCCAGGTCGCTCCGTACGACATGGGCGAGCGTAGACCGTTCAACCTGCCGCTCAACCTGCTGACGCTGCCGGACCGGTCCATGATGGCGTACGCGGAGTCCCAGGCCCGGGGACACCTGGAACGCGAACCTACGTTCGTCCTGTCCGCGTTGTCGGCCTACCATCAGTTGCAGGCCGAAGCGCTGTCACAGACCGAGTCCGTGGCGGTGATCAACCAGTTGCGAAAGGGCACCACGTGACGACCCAATCCCCCCGCTGGTTCAAGTCCTCCTACAGCTCCAACGGCGGCAACTGCATAGAGGTCGCCGTAAACCTCGCCACCTCCCACGACCAGGTCCCCGTCCGCGACTCCAAGAACGCGGACGGCCCGGTCCTCGACCTCCCCACCCGCGCCTTCACCACCTTCGTGGCAGGCGTCAAGGCCGGAGACTTCGGCACCGTCTGACCGCCCGGCGGGACCGTCTGACCACCAGGCGGCACCGTCCGACCACCCGGCACCAGGACCCCGCCGCGCCGTGCCTGAACGTCCGGCGCGGCGGGGTCCTGGAATGCCCCCTGCGGGGCCAGCATGGGGCCGACCTGGTCCCGTCCCGGAGGAGGGCACCCCCATGACAGACGTAACGCCCCTGAAGCCACGAGAACCCTTCGCACGGTTCCGCTCCGTCGTGCTCGACTGCGCCGACCCGGTGCGGCTCGCCGAGTTCTACGCGGCGATCCTGGGCGGCGTCCCGCGCGTCGAGGACGAGGACTGGGTGGTCCTGGAGGCACCCGGCGCCCCACGGATCGCCTTCAACCGCGAGCCGGACCACCAGCCGCCGGCCTGGCCGCGCGAGGGCGGCAACGCCCAGCAGGCCCACCTCGATCTCGACGCCGGACGGACCTGGGCGGAGGTCGACGCGGCCCACGCGAAGGTGCTGGAGCTGGGCGCCCGGCCACTGGACCTGGCGGACCGCGAGACGAAGGACTTCCTGGTGTACGCCGACCCGGCCGGCCACCCCTTCTGCCTGTGCCGGATCGACCACCCCTGAGGGACCACCGGGGCGTGGCGATCCCGGACGGGCCGCGTCACAGGAACCGCCCGGCTGGTGGCCGACCACTCGTAGCCCCTTGGAGTGACGACTCCAGGAAATGGGGCGTGACGGAACTCCGACGGGCTGGCCAAACGCATCCCCAGCATGCCTAGGTACGGTTGCCGACCGGCGCTCGGCCGGCCGTTCCTCGCCAACCCGGACCTGGTCGAGCGGCTGCGCCTCGGCGCGCCGCTCAATCCGGTCCGGGACCGCTACTTCATGTACGTGGGCGGGGCGGACGGCTACAACGACTACCCTGCCCTGGGCGGTCAGCCGTCCAGCGACGCGATCGTGGCGTTGGACGGCGCGCGCGTCGCCTGAAGCCCGCGGGCCACGTCCTCCGCCGCGCCCAGCACCCGTACCGCGTTCTGCCAGGTCAGCTTGGCCAGGTCGGTCTTGGACCAGCCGCGGTCCAGCAGCTCGGCGATCAGGTTCGGGTAGCCGGAGACGTCGCCGAGGCCGTCCGGGGTGAAGGCCGTGCCGTCGTAGTCGCCGCCGATGCCGAGGTGGTCGATCCCGGCGACCTCGCGCATGTGGTCCAGGTGGTCGGCGACGGTGGACACCGTGGCGACGGGACGCGGATGCGCCTCCTCGAAGGCCCGGTGGACCTTCATCGCCTGCTCCGTCGTGTCGAGGTGGTGGAAACCGTGGACGCGCATGTTCGCGTCGGCCGCGGCCGTCCAGTCCACCGCGGCCTGGAGGACGAACTTCGGTACGAACGTCACCATCGCCACGCCGCCGTTCGCGGGCAGCAGTCCGAGGACGTCGTCCGGGATGTTGCGCGGGTGGTCGCAGACCGCGCGGGACGAGGAGTGCGAGAAGATCACCGGCGCGGACGTCGCCGCCAGCGCGTCCCGCATCGTCGTCGCCGCCACATGGGAGAGGTCGACGAGCATGCCCAGGCGGTTCATCTCCCGCACGACCTCGCGGCCGAAGGCGGACAGGCCGCCCGCGTTCGGCTCGTCCGTCGCCGAGTCCGCCCAGGGCACGTTGTCGTTGTGGGTGAGCGTCATGTAGCGCACGCCCAGCCCGTACAGGCCGCGCAGGGTGCCCAGCGAGCAGGCGATGGAATGACCGCCCTCGGCACCCATGAGGGAGGCGATACGGCCGTCCGCGCGCGCCGCCTCCATGTCGGCGGCGGTCAGCGCGGGCGCCAGGTCCTGCGGGTAGCGGGCCAGCAACTGCCGTACGCAGTCGATCTGTTCCAGGGTGGCCGGGACCGCGTCGGGCAGGTCCGAGCGGACGTACACCGACCAGTACTGCGCGCCGACCCCGCCCGCGCGCAGCCGCGGCAGGTCGGTGTGCAGATGGGCGTTCTGGTGGCCGGCGATGTCGCGGGCGCCGAGGTCGTAGCGGACCTGCTCGCGCAGGGCCCAGGGCAGGTCGTTGTGCCCGTCGACGACCGGGAAGTCACGCAGCAGCGCCCTGGCCTCGTCCAGTGCGGTCATGCCTGCCACGTCCCCTCCCTCACTTGCCGAAGCCGAAGCCGCCCGACCCGTCCACCTTGGCGCGCAGCCGTTTGCCCTTCTCGGTGGCCTGGTCGTTCAGCTCCCGCTGGAAGTCCCGCATGCGGGCGAGCAGTTCCTCGTCGTGCGCGGCGAGGATACGGGCCGCGAGGAGACCGGCGTTGCGGGCGCCGCCGACGGAGACGGTCGCCACCGGGACACCGGCCGGCATCTGCACGATCGACAGCAGGCTGTCCATGCCGTCGAGGTACTTGAGCGGGACCGGGACGCCGATGACCGGCAGCGGGGTGACCGAGGCGAGCATGCCGGGCAGATGGGCGGCGCCGCCCGCACCCGCGATGATCACCTTCAGCCCGCGCTCCGCCGCCTGCTCGCCGTACGCGATCATCTCGCGGGGCATCCGGTGCGCGGAGACGACGTCGACCTCGTGGTCGATCTCGAACTCGTCGAGGGCCTTGGCCGCGGCCTCCATGACGGGCCAGTCGGAGTCCGACCCCATGACGATGCCGACAAGAGGACTCATTCGGTGATCGTGCCCCTCAGGTATCCGGCTGCGTGACGGGCGCGCTCCAGCACGTCGTCCAGGTCGTCGCCGTAGGTGTTGACGTGGCCCACCTTGCGGCCGGGCTTCACGTCCTTGCCGTACATGTGGATCTTGAGCTGCGGGTCGCGGGCCATGCAGTGCAGGTACGCGGAGTACATGTCGGGGTAGTCGCCGCCGAGCACGTTGACCATGACGGTCCACTTCGCGCGCGGGCGGGGGTCGCCGAGCGGGAGGTCGAGGACCGCGCGGACGTGGTTGGCGAACTGCGAGGTGATCGCGCCGTCCTGGCTCCAGTGGCCGGAGTTGTGCGGGCGCATCGCCAGCTCGTTGACGAGGATGCGGCCGTCGCGGGTCTGGAAGAGTTCGACGGCGAGGTGGCCCACGACGCCGAGTTCCTTGGCGATGCGCAGCGCCAGTTCCTCGGCCCGCACCGCGAGCACCTCGTCCAGGCCGGGGGCCGGGGCGATCACCGTGTCGCAGACGCCGTCGACCTGCCGGGACTCGACCACCGGGTAGGCGACGGCCTGGCCGTGCGGGGAGCGCACGACGTTGGCGGCCAGCTCACGGACGTAGTCGACCTTCTCCTCCGCGAGGACCGGCACGCCGGCCCGGAACGGGTCGGTGGCCTCCTCGGCGGTCTCCACGACCCACACGCCCTTGCCGTCGTAGCCGCCGCGCACGGTCTTCAGGACGACCGGGAAGCCGTTCCCCTCGGCGGCGAAGCGGACCACGTCCTCCTGGTCGGCCACGATCCGGTGCCGCGGGCAGGGGATGCCGATGGCGTCGAGCCTGGCCCGCATCACCCCCTTGTCCTGGGCGTGCACCAGCGCGTCCGGGCCGGGGCGGACCGGGATGCCCTCCGCCTCCAGGACCCGCAGATGCTCGGTGGGCACGTGCTCGTGATCGAAGGTGATCACGTCACAGCCCCGCGCGAACGCACGCAGCGTGTCCAGGTCGCGGTAGTCGCCGATGACGACATCGCTCACGACCTGCGCCGCGGAGTCCTGGGGGGTGTCACTGAGAAGCTTGAACCTGATGCCCAGCGGGATGCCTGCCTCGTGTGTCATACGAGCGAGCTGGCCCCCGCCGACCATGCCGACTACCGGAAACGTCACGCCCTTAGGGTATAGGCCACGCCACGGCGGCCGGATTCCGCTCCTCTTCGCCCGCGTCTCACCCGCTTTTTCCCCGTCTCTTGCCGACCCATGGGCCGATACGGAGGCGGGGAGGGGAGGTGCTGGTTAGCATGGCTGGGTTGGCGGAGACCTACTGACAGGAGCCTGCACGACCATGGAACCCGGTTCCTCGGGGCTGCGAAGGCTTGTGCACGAGGTCGCCAAGTTCGGCGCCGTGGGCGGTGCCGGACTTCTCGTCAATCTCGGCGTGTTCAATCTGGTACGGCACGTCACCGACCTTCCGGTCGTCCGGGCCAGCATCGTCGCCACCGTCGTCGCGATCGTCTTCAACTACATCGGCTTCCGCTACTTCGCGTACCGGGACCGCGACAAGAGCGGCCGTACCCGGGAACTCACCCTGTTCCTGCTGTTCAGCGTGGTGGGCCTGGTGATCGAGAACGGCGTCCTGTACGCGGCGACGTACGGGTTCGGCTGGGACAGCCCGCTACAGAGCAACGTCTTCAAGTTCCTCGGCATCGCCGTCGCGACCCTGTTCCGCTTCTGGTCGTACCGCAGCTGGGTGTTCCGGGCGCTGCCCGCCCGGGAGACGGTCGCCGACACGGAGTCCTACCTCGCGACGGAGCCGGCGACCGACTCCCCACGCCAACGGATCCCCTGAGCCCGGGATCACCCCACCAAGGGGCGCGAGGAACCGCGCAGCGAACCTCCTCAATGCAGGCCCACCCCACCAAGGGGCGCGAGGAACCGCGCACAGCAGGCACAGCCAACCCGCACATCCCGGACCGACGGTCCCACCCCCACACCCACCCCATCCCGACCCAGCGAACCTCCTCAGCGCAGGCCCACCCCACCAAGGGGCGCGAGGAACCGCGCACGGCAGGCACAGCCAACCCGCACATCCCGGACCGACGGTCCCGCCCGCCCCGCGCCCACCCCAGCGGAGCGAACCGTCAGCGGACGGTCGGCTGGTCCTCCCCGTCCGGTTTCTTCAGCAGCGGCGTACGGGACAGGAACAGGCCGAACACCGGCGGCTGGGACTGGAGCAGTTCCAGCCGGCCGCCGTCCGCCTCCGCGAGGTCGCGGGCCACGGCCAGGCCGATCCCCGTCGAGTTCCGCCCGCTGATCGCCCGCTCGAAGATCCGCGCGCCGAGGTCGGCCGGGACCCCGGGCCCCTCGTCGGTGACCTCGACCACGGCCTGGTTGCCGGTGACGCGGGTACGCAGCGCGACCGTGCCGCCGCCGTGCATCAGCGAGTTCTCGATCAGCGCCGCCAGCACCTGGGCCACCGCGCCGGGTGTGCCCACGGCCCGCAGATGCCGTTTGCCGGAGCTGACGATCGCCCGGCCCACGTTGCGGTAGGCGGGACGCCATTCGGCGAGCTGCTGCTGGATGACCTCGTCGAGGTCGAAGCTGACCGCGGAGCCGGTGCGCGGGTCGCGGGCGTTCGTCAGCAGCCGCTCCACCACGTCCGTCAGCCGCTCGACCTGCGTCAGCGCCACGTTCGCCTCTTCCTTCACCGTGTCCGGGTCGTCGGTGAGGGTGATCTCCTCCAGGCGCATCGACAGCGCGGTCAGGGGCGTGCGCAGTTGGTGGGAGGCGTCGGCGGCGAGCCGCCGTTCGGCGGTGAGCATCCGGGCGATGCGCTCGGCCGAGGAGTCCAGCACATCGGCGACCCGGTCCAGCTCGGGCACCCCGTACCGCTTGTGCCGGGGGCGCGGGTCGCCGGAGCCGAGCCGTTCCGCGGTCTCCGCGAGGTCGGTCAGCGGGGAGGCGAGACGGTTCGCCTGGCGCACCGCGAGCAGGACCGCGGCGACCACCGCGAGCAGCGCCACCGCGCCGATGATCAGCAGCGTCCGGCCGACTTCCCGGGTCACCGCCGAACGCGGCTCCTGGACGGTGACCCGCTCGCCCTCCTCGCCGTCGGCGCTGGACTGGATCACGTCGCCCTGCGGCGGCTTGGTGCCCACCGTGATCGGCGGCCGGTTGGGCATGCGGATGATCGCGTACTGGTCCTTGCCGACCTGGTTGCGCAGTATGTCGGCGGTGACGTCCTCCGCGCCGAGGATGCGGCTGTCCACGATGCTGGCCAGGCGAAGCGCCTCGGAGTCCACCCGCTCCTGCGCGCTGTTGCTGATCGTCCGGGTCTCGACGATGACGAGGGACAGGCCGAACACGGCGATCACGACGAGCACCACGGCGAGCGTGGACTGGATCAGTCGGCGGCGCATGTCCTCTTACCCGGAGAACCCCTGCCGGGGCTCAACTCTTCTCGAAGCGGAAACCGACTCCGCGGACGGTCGCGATGTACCGGGGGTTCGCCGCGTCGTCACCGAGCTTCTTGCGCAGCCAGGAGATGTGCATGTCGAGCGTCTTGGTCGACGACCACCAGGTCGTATCCCAGACCTCGCGCATCAACTGGTCGCGGGTGACGACCCGGCCGGCGTCCCGGACCAGGACCCGCAGCAGGTCGAACTCCTTGGCGGTGAGCTGTAGTTCTTCGTCGCCCATCCAGGCGCGGTGCGACTCGACGTCGATCCGCACACCGTGGGTGGCCGGGGGCTGCTGCGGTTCGGCGGCGCCGCGGCGCAGCAGGGCACGGACGCGGGCGAGGAGTTCGGCGAGCCGGAAGGGCTTGGTGACGTAGTCGTCGGCGCCCGCGTCCAGGCCGACGACGGTGTCCACCTCGTCGGCGCGCGCGGTCAGGATGAGGATGGGAACGGTGTGGCCTTCGGCGCGCAACCGGCGGGCGACCTCCAGGCCGTCCATGCCGGGCAGGCCCAGGTCCAGCACCACCAGGTCGACGCCGCCCTGCATTCCGGCGTCGAGCGCGGTGGGTCCGTCCTCGCGCACCTCGACCTCGTAACCTTCCCGGCGCAGGGCGCGGGCCAGCGGCTCCGAGATGGACGCGTCGTCCTCGGCGAGCAGTACACGGGTCATGGGGTGATGGTAGTCCGCCCGGCCGTCGTGCCGGGGTGTGATCGCCTCCCGGGATTCTTACCTTGGGTCACAGCGGTACGAACCCGGGGGCGCAAGGCCCCGTCGGGGGCGGGGCCTTCGAAACGGGGCGCCGGATTCCGCCGACACCTCTGATCCAATTCGTAAATCATCCCATATCCGACACTGTCCTGTCGTATGGTGACCGGAGAATACCTGTCGGTGACGGCAACCTTTGGCGCGTATTCGACGCTGGGGGTCTCTTTTGTTGCGGGACGTGGATCCCGGTGGACGCGGTCGCCGCCCCGCGGTCCGGGGCGGGTACCCCGTGGGCATGGGGACGCACGGCCCCGCCGCCGGGGCCGGCCGCACCCCCCACCGGGCGCGCGACGCCGTACGGCGCGTCCCGACCAGCGAGGAACGACCATGGCGTCCAGCCTGACGAAGGACCCGGTGCAGCCGGACACGCCCGGCACCGGGAAGACCTTCTTCGGCCACCCCCGCGGACTGGCCACCCTCTTCATGACCGAGACGTGGGAGCGCTTCTCCTACTACGGCATGCGGGCCCTGCTCCCGCTCTACCTGGTGGCCCCGGCGGGGCTGCACCTCGACGCGGCCACCGCGACCGCGATCTACTCGGTGTACCTGTCCCTGGTGTATCTGCTCGCCCTGCCCGGCGGCTGGGTCGCGGACCGCGTCCTCGGCCCGCGCAGAACGGTCGCCGTGGCCGGTGCGGTCATCATGCTCGGCCATCTCACCCTGGCGCTGCCGAGCGCCGGCACCTTCTACACGGGGCTCGGGCTGGTCGCGATCGGCTCCGGTCTGCTGAAGGCCAACATCTCGACGATGGTCGGGCACCTCTACGACCGCCCGGACGACCCGCGCCGGGACGGCGGCTTCACGATCTTCTACATCGGCATCAACCTGGGCGCCTTCGCCGCTCCGCTGGTCATCGGCACCATCGGGCAGAAGGTGAACTGGCACCTGGGCTTCGCGCTCGCCGCGGTCGGCATGGCGCTGGGCCTGGCCCAGTTCCTGCTCGGCGGCCACCGGCTGAGCCCGCGCTCGAACGTGGTGCCGACGCCGCTGTCGGCCCGGGAGAAGGCTGCCACGCTGCGCAGGGCGGGCTCGTGGGCGGCGGTCGCGGTGGTCTTCTACGGCGTCGCCGGCCTCTCCGGTGCCTTCACCCTGAACTGGGTGATGGTCCCGATCATCGCCGCCGGCCTGGTCATCCCGGTGGTGGTGCTCGCCCGGATCAAACGGGACCGGGACCTGGACCGCGCCGAGCAGTCCCGGATGTCCGCCTACCTCTGGTTCTTCGTCGCCGCGGCCCTGTTCTGGATGATCTACGACCAGGGCGGTTCGACGCTGTCGATCTTCGCCTACCACAAGGCCGAGAACAGCGTCTTCGGCTGGAGCTTCCCCGTCTCCTGGTACCAGTCGGTCAACCCGGTCATGATCATGGCGCTGGCGCCGGTCTTCGCGGTCATGTGGACCGTGCTGGCCCGGCGGGGCAGGGAGCCGAGCACGGCCGCCAAGTTCGGCCTGGGCCTGATCCTGGTCGGCGCGTCCTTCTTCGTCTTCCTGGCCCCGCTGGCCATCGCCGGGAGCGGCCACAAGGCCGCCGCGCTGTGGCTGGTGGCGATCTACTTCGTGCAGACCATCGGTGAGCTGCTGCTCTCCCCGGTCGGCCTGTCGGTCACCACGAAGATGGCGCCCGCGAAGTACGCCTCCCAGATGATGGGGGTCTGGTTCCTGGCCGTCACCGCCGGCGATGCCACCACCGGGCTGCTGGGCGTGGCGGGCGTCGACCTGGACCGGATGGACATCGTGGTCGCGGAGGCGGTCCTCGCGGTGGCCGCCGGTACGGCGGTGTGGATGTACCGCGGCAAGGTACGACGGCTGATGGGCGACTTGCACTGACGGGTGACGGGCGCTGGCAGGCGGCGCGCGCTCGCGGGCGGGCGGCGTGAACAGCTGACGGGCGGCGGGCACGGGGCACATCGGCCTCGCGCCCGCGCACCCGCGCACCCGCGCCCTCGCACCGGAGGGCCGTCGCACGCTGTGGTGCGGCGGCCCTCCGGGCGTTCGAGCGGCCCTCCGTCCGGTGGCCCGCCGTCAGGCAGGCTCGCCTTTCAGACGGCGTTCCCGGCGCTCACGGGGTCCTGCGGCGCGGCATGAAGGTGAAGACCGCCGCGCCCAGCAGGATCGCCGTGCCCGCCACCAGGCCCAGCGCCTTGATGGCGCCGTGGTCCTCGGAGCCCGTCGCCGCGAGGCCCCCGCTGGTGCCGCTGCCGCCGGCCGCCGAGCCGCCCCCGGACCCCGAGGACGACGAGCCGCCCGCGGCGCCGCCCGGCTGCGCGGTGGTGTCGAGGGTGAGCGAGACCGCCGTCCTGGTGGGGGTGCAGGTCGTCGTCGTACCCAGGGCCTCGACCGTCAGGACGCCCGGCGACAGGGTGGAGGTGCCGCTCGCGCCCGGCTTGTAGGTGCCCTTCAGGTCGGGGATCTCGATCGGGTCGCCCGACTTGATCGCGGCGGAGTTCATCGGCCCCTCCACGTGCACGGTGCCCTTGTCGGAACCCCCGAGGACCACCTCCATCGACGGCTTGACCGAGCCCTTCGGGATGTCGGCGGGGCTGTCCATGACCGACTTCTTGAACTGCACGGTCAGGTCGTAGCTCCCGCCGTTCTTCTTGGCGTCGATCTGCACCGGCGAGGTCGCGTTCTTGTCCCCGATCGGCGTCTTGCAGGCGTAGGGCACCTGGATTTCCTTGCCGGTGAAGTCGGTCCGGCCGCCACCGGTGCCGTCGCTCGCCGAGGTGGTCGGAGTGGCCGTGCCGGTGGGCGGCGGCGAGTCCGGGTCGGACGGCGTGGGTGACGTCGTCGGCGTACCGCTGCCCCCCGCCGTGACCTGGATGGTCGCCGCCTTCTGCACGGTCTGGGACGGGGTGCACTTGGTGTCCGTCGTCATCGCGTTGACCGTGTACGCGTCGGGCGTCAGCGTCACCTCGCCGGGTGCCGTCAGCTTCAGCGAGCCCTTCATGTCGGACAGCACCATGGCGCCGCCCTTGGGGATCGCCGGGTTCTCGCGTGGCCCCTGCATCGCGATGTCCGCGCTCTGCGCACCGGCCGCCTTGAGGGTGCCGGACGGCTGCACCGAGTCGGCGGGCAGGTCGATGATGTCGGGGTTCTTCGAGGCGGCCTGTACGAACTTCCAGCCGACGTCGATGGTGTCGCCGACCTTCGCGGTGGCCGGCGCGGTGATCTCGACCTGGGTCGTGCCGTCCACCGGGTCGATGCCCGCGGGCGGTACGCAGTGGGTGGCGAACGACACCTGGGCGGCCTGCGCTGGCGTCGAGGCCACCCCCAGCAGGACTCCCGCCCCGCCGAGGACCAGCGCGGCCACCGCCGCGCCCGCTCTGCGTCCGCCGACCGGCGTGACCGGTGTGACTCTCCTTCGCATGCTCACGTGGGTCCCTTCGGAGTGGGAGTCGTAGGACTCGTCGGGCTGTCGTCGTGCGGTGCGGAGAGCCGGCCGGCCGGGTCCGGACCGGAGTCCGAGCTGAACCACGGCAGGGTCGGAGTCGGGGTCGGTGCGGTGCCTTCGGTACGCGCGCGCGGCCCGGCCGGGCGCAGCACGGGCCGCGGCAGGCGGAACGCGGGCCGGGGCAGCCCGCGCCGGCGTACGCCGCCCGGCCCGCGCGGCCGTACCCGGTCCACCACGGCCAGCCCGATACGGAACACGCCGGCCGGTACGACCAGGCAGAGCAGGATCCAGAACAGCGTCACGCCCCAGGGCCTGCCCACCCCCCAGGGCTGCTCGGCGAGCACCTTGCCGCCGTACTCCAGGGAGACGGTGTAGTCGCCGTGTGCCCCGGCCGTGAGTTCGACGGGCAGCTTGACCTGCGCCTTCTTGCCGGGTCCGAGGGTGCCGCGCCACTGCTGCTCGTCCCACTGCGGGGCGAAGACGCCGTGCGCGGTGCCGACTCGGAACACCGGGTCCTCGACGGTCGTCGTCCCGAGGTTGCCCACGGTGAAGACCAGCGTGCGGGAGGGGGGCGCGCCGAACCAGGTGAGCACCCCGCTCGACCCGTCGAGCCGGGTGTCGGTGAGAACGGCGAGACGCCCCGCGGCGGACTCGGCGGGCAGCGGTTCGACGGCGTGCCCGGCGACCTGGAACTCCGCGTCCGCGTCGGCCTTCGCGCCGGTCACGGTGGCCACGTGCACCACGCACGGGCAGGGCACCGGCGGCTCGGCGACCGGCAGTTCCTTGCTGAAGCCGCCCTTGGCGTCCGTGGTGACCGCCCGGCCGTCCCCGTTGGCGCAGGAGTTGGTGCCGCCGATCACGCCCCGCGCGGGCGTGGCCTGCCCGCAGATCAGCAGCATCAGCAGGGTGTCCGGCCGCCAGCCGCTGCCGCTGACGGTGATCGAGCCTCCGGTGCCCGCCTGGGCCTCGGACAGTTCGACGGCGGGTCGCGGCGCCGCCGACGCCGGGCCCGCGAGCGGCAGCAGGAGCAGCGCGAACACCGCCGCCAGCACCGGGATCCGCAGCCTGCCGCTCACGTCATGACTCCCGTCAACTCGACCTCCGTACCGCGGATTTCGGCCTGTGCGGCAAGCCTGCGACGACGGCGGCGACGGCGTACCGCGAGCGCGACCGCCGCGCCGGCCACCAGGGCGACCGCGCCGCCCAGCGCGCCCCAGGGCACGAACCGCACCGACGTGTCCGCGGTGGCGTGCGCCCCGCCCGCCGCCGTCACGGTCAGCCGCACGTCGACCGCGTCCAGCGCGGGCGGGTCGGACCACGGCTCGCTCAGCCGCAGGCGCTGCCCCGGTGCGAGGTGGACGGCCAGGGTGCGCGGGGCGCGGTCCAGGATCCGGCCGAAGACGCCGTCCGCGCGCACCGCAAGACGCGGTACGAGAACGGTCGTACCGCGGTTGACCAGCTCGTACGTGATGCGGTCCGCGTGCACGGCCGGCTTCTCCACGGTCAGGGCGGACAGCGCGGGGCCGCCCACGCGCAGCCGGATCGGCACGGTCGCGGTCCGGCCGCCGCCGTCCTCGGCGACGATCGTGCCGGAGCTGTCACCGGGCGCGGCCCCGGCCGGCACGGCCACCGTGAAGGGGACGTCGGCGCGGGTGCGGGCCGGAACCCGGAGGCCGGTCTCGGCGAAGGTGATCCGGACGCCGGTGCCGTGCAGCCGTACCGTGACCGGTCCGGCGCTCCGGTTGGTCACGGACACGGTGTCCTGCTGGATGGTCCCCGGGGCGCCCTCGGCGTAGAACGACGGCCGTCCGTTGCCCGCGGGCGCGAGGGCCCAGCCCGCGGACCCGGTGGCCGCCGGGGACGGGGTACCGGACGCTGCCGCTGCCCCCGGGGTGGCGGCGAACAGGGACAACGGGGCGAGCAGGCCCAGCCACAGCGCACGGGTGGGCATGGACAGGCGGCGGGCAGGAGCGCGCACGGACCGACAGTGGGCAGGAGCCGCCACGGACCGGCTCCGCACGCGGGCGAGCACGGACGGACAGCGGACACGAGCGAACACGGACGCACAGCGGACGCGAGCAAACATGGACAGACAACGGACACGAGCGAACACGGACCAGCTCCGTACACGCACTACTACGGACAGACTCCGGGCGCGCGTGGGCAGGGACGAGCGCGGGACACGGGCGGCGGTCGGCATCGGCGGCTCCAGCGGGTCGGGCCCGGGGGGTCAGCGGCGTACGGTCTGGTTCCGCCGCGTCACCCACAGGACGCCGCCGAGACCGGCGAGCAGGACCGTGCCGCCGAGCGTGCCGAGGGCGATCGCGGAGTCCTCGGGGCCGGTCTGCGGGAGTTGCCCGGCGTCGCCACCCTGGGAAGACCCCGAAGAACCCGACGAGCCCGAAGAACCCGAAGAACCCGAGGAGGAGCCCCCGGACGAACCACCGGAGGACCCGCCGGCCGCCGTGACGTCGAGGGTCAGCGAGGGCTTCGGGGTGTTGCTCGGCGTGCAGGTCGTCGTCGTACCGAGCGCCTTGATGGTGAGGATGGCCGCCGTGAAGGTGACCTTGCCCGACTTCTTCGGCGTGTAGGTGCCGCTCAGATCGCTGATCTTGATCGGGGTGTTGGCCGGGATCGCCTCCGCGTTGGCCGGGCCGGACACCGCCATCGTGCCGCTGTCGGCACCGCCGAGCTTGATGGTGGCGCTCGGGCTCATGGCGCCCTTGCCCAGTTCTACCGGGCTGGAGGAGACGCCCTTCTGCCACGACATGGTGATCTTGTAGCCGTCGCCGCTCTTGACGCCCTTGATGTCGATGGGCGACACCGCGCTCTTGTCGCCGATGGGCGTCTTGCACTGGTAGTTGACGTCGACGACATCCGCTCGCGCCGCGGGCGCGGCCAGCAGCAGCACCGAGCCGGCCAACGCCGCGGCGGACGCGAGCGTGGCGGTTCGCTTCGGGTACGACACGGTCCACCCCATTCCTGACGGCACATCAGATTGGCCGTCAAGGTACGCCCGGGGGGATGAGGAGGGAAGAGACGGTGCGCCCCGGAGTTGTGACGATCCGGCACGCGCGGGTGGCGGCTCGGGGAGGGCTCGGGGGAGGGCTCGGGTGGAGGGAGTGGCGCGAGTGACAGTCAGTCGGGCGGCGGGGCCGCTTCGGGCGGGTCGGACGGCAGGAGGCCGCGGCAGGCAGGGACCTTGGAGGCAGGAGGCCGCGGCCGGCAGGCAGGGGCCTCGGAGGCAGAAGGCCGCGGCCGGCAGGGACCGGGTTCGTGATGGGGACTCCTGGTCCTGATGCGAACCCGTGGTCCTGACCAGCACCCGTGGCCCGGAGGAGAGGAGGAACTCTCACCTGCCCTTGCCGAGCCTGCGGGGGGCGCTGTTGCGGCGGCCACCGCCCCAGGGGGCGCGAGCCGCTGCGTTCCTGTCCGGCCTTGCGGGTCGGCCACTGGTCCCGGGGGGCAGCAGCCGCCAGACGGCCGCCGCACGCTGACCGGCTTCTTCGAGGTGCCGAGCCTGCGACAGGAGGATCTCCTGCCGCGTCTGTTCGCCGTCCAGCCGCTGGCCCCGCACGTCTTCATGAAGGTTCGCGGCGGCGATGTAGGCGTACCGCCAGTCCTCCATCTCGTCGAAGGACTGGCGGTACGCCTCCGCGGCCGTGTTCTGCGCGGCCTGGTCGCCCAGGGACCCTGCCGCGTACACGTTCCTCAGCTCGTTCCCGAGGGCCGCGGTCGTGTTCTTCAGGAGTGCGTACGCACGCCACGTCTCGTTCTCGTCCTCGGCCGGCCCGTCCAGTTCCGAGCCCGCGCCGTAATCGAGGGCACGCGCGAATTCCCATGTGACCAGGGCGTTCTGCTCCCTCCCTGCGACCGCCCTCTCCGTTGCTTCTGCTTCCCGCGCCGTTTCGAACCCCTCGTCCTCGGCCAAGTCGCCTCCTCTGTCACGGGCTCCTTGAAGCCCCGGTCGGTGCCGGGCACCCCTCGTCGACACCTTGCCGTCGACACCTTGCCGTCCGGTGATCGGAGGAGGTCGGGCCCGGCTCTGCCAGGAACGACAACGGCCCCCGTGACGCCCCTGGTTCATTCGAGGACTCGGGCCCGTGCGGGGCCGAACGCCCCTGCCGACACGGCCGAGGCACGACCGAGGCACGGCTTGATCCGCCGGCGCCCGCCTCCGTCAAGCCGGTGCGCCCAGCTCGGCCCAGACCCTCTTGCCGGACCGGCCCGGGGTCCGTACGACACCCCAGTCCAGGCAGAGCCGCTGCACGATGAACATGCCGTGGCCACCGGGGCGGCCCGCGCGGTGCGGGGTGCGGGGGGCCGGTTGGCCGGTGCCGCGGTCGGAGACCTCGATGCGGATCACCTTGTTGTCGCGGGCGAGGAACAGTTCCTCGGGGCCCTCGGCGTGCAGACAGGCGTTGGTGACCAGTTCCGAGACGACGAGCAGGACGTCCTCGGCGGCGGCCCGCTGGTCGGCGGAGGAGGCGGGCAGCCAACCCCACGCGTACAGCGCCTGCCGGGTGAAATCACGGGCGAGCGGCACGACACCGCTCTCTCCGTCCAGACGGATTCGGCGGGTCTGTGGACCCTCCGGCGGTACGGCCGCTGCCCCCGTGGACGCGCCGTCACCCGGCGCTCCCCCCTCGGACGCCCCGGAAGCACCGCTGGGCTCCGGGCCGCGGTCGCCCGGCGGGTAAGGCCGGGTGGTGCTCATCAGCGCTTCACCTCACCGATTCACCAGTTCACGTTTGAGCAGTCAGCAGTCAGTAGCGGTCGGTACCTGTCGGCACCCGTCGATACAAAGTCGTACGCAGGCGGTTCATCGGTTCCGTATACCCCCGGGGCCGACCGGTCCAGCATCTCTCCTGCCCGGCTGACCGGGTGGAACACCCCCCGATCCGGGACGGCCCGAAACCCCCGCGGCAGGGCTCAGCCGGTCTCGTCGGCGAGGGCCGCCTCGACGGAGTCATGCACGGTGAAGACCGCCTCCGCCCCGGTGATCTCGAACACTCGGGCGACCACCGGCTGCATGGCCGCGAGATGCACGCCGCCCCCGGCGGCCTCCGCCTTGAGGCGGGCGCCGAGCAGCACGTTGAGTCCGGTGGAGTCGCAGAACTCCAGCCGAGAGCAGTCCACGACGAGTCGCGAGAACCCCTTGTCATGCAGATCGTCGAGCGGTTCGCGCAGCAGATCGGCGGTGTGGTGATCCAACTCACCTGCCGCGGCCACCACCGCGCTGGAGCCCTCTTCCCGCACCTCCACCAGAAGCCGGCCCGACTGTGCGCTGCCGACCGTCCCGCGGTCCATGCCGTCTGTCTCCCGAGGTCGTGGCTGCTGACTGAACGCTCCGCCGATGCCCCCTCACGTTCTGCACAGGTGCTTGCGGGGCTCGCACGGTGACCTCGAACACTACGCCTTCCGTACGCGCTCCGACACCCGAACAACCCCACACAATCGGACATATAGCAACAAATGACACTTGCCACGGGCTCGGTGAAGCGGGTAGGGCTAAGAGGACACACAAACGACACGGCCGGCTTTGGAGGCGCCGCACACCGCAGTGCACGCATGGCTTCGGCAGCCCAATGCCGAGAACGATGGAGGACACCATGTCACCCCGGCTCGACGCATCGCATACCCCGACCGCGACGTCGACACCCCCACCGGAAGAGCTGGATCCCATCGCGGGGCTCCCCGAGATCCCCCCGTACGACGAGATCGGCCCCGTCGACGCGCGGGCCCTGTCCAAGACCCTCTTCGAGCGGCTGGAGTCGCTGGAGGAAGGCACCCACGAGCACGCGTACGTGCGCAACACGCTCGTCGAGCTGAACCTCGCGCTGGTCAAGTTCGCCGCCTCCCGCTTCCGCTCCCGCAGCGAGCCGATGGAGGACATCGTCCAGGTCGGCACGATCGGCCTGATCAAGGCGATCGACCGCTTCGAGCTGTCCCGCGGCGTCGAGTTCCCCACCTTCGCGATGCCGACCATCATCGGCGAGATCAAGCGTTTCTTCCGCGACACCTCGTGGTCCGTGCGCGTGCCGCGCCGGCTCCAGGAACTCCGCCTCGACCTGGCCAGGGCGAGCGACGACCTGGCCCAGCAGTTGGACCGCTCACCGACGGTGGGCGAACTCGCCGAACGGCTCGGCATCTCCGGTGACGAGGTGGTCGAGGGCATGGCGGCCTCGAACGCGTACACCGCTTCCTCCCTGGACGCCCAGCCGGAGGAGGACGACGCCGAGGGCGCGCTCGCGGCCCGCATCGGCTACGAGGACCACGGTCTCGAAGGCATCGAGTACGTCGAGTCGCTGAAGCCGCTCATCGCCGAACTCCCGTCGCGGGACCGCAGGATCCTCTCCCTCCGCTTCGTCGCCGGACTGACCCAGTCGGAGATCGGCGAGGAACTCGGCATCTCGCAGATGCACGTGTCGCGGCTGCTGTCACGGACGCTCGGCCGGCTGCGCGACGGCCTGACAGTGGAGGAATGAGCCCAGCCTCCACGGGCCACGGGCCACGGGCTCCCGGTGGAGCCCGGACGGCCCGGACGGCCCGGACCCCTCTCGGACCACCTGGGTCACCCGAAGCAACACCCGTTCCCGACAGTCCTCCCGCCCCCTGCGGGCGCCCCGCCGGCCGGTACGTCGACAAGGACGTGCCGGCCTTCTGGCGCGTGGGGGCACCGGACGGCTCCGGGAGCCCGCGGCCGGGTCCCGGTTCAGCGGACTCGGGTGCCGCGCCGCCACACCCCGGTGACCAGGGGTACGCCCGGCCGGTAGGCCAGGTGCACATGGCTCGGGGCGTCCAGGAGGACCAGGTCGGCGTAGGCGCCGGGGGTGAGGCGGCCGATGTCGGTGCGGCGCAGCGCCGCGGCGCCGCCCGCCGTCGCCGACCACACCGCCTCGTCCGGTGTCATGCCCATGTCCCGCACGGCCAGCGCGACGCAGAAGGGCACCGAGGACGTGAAGGACGAACCGGGGTTGCAGTCCGTGGACAGCGCCACCGTGACGCCCGCGTCCAGCAGCCGGCGGGCGTCGGGCCACTCGGCGCGCGTGGAGAACTCGGCGCCGGGCAGCAGCGTGGCGACCGTACGGCCGCTCGCGAGGGCGTCGACGTCCGCGTCCGTGAGGTGGGTGCAGTGGTCCGCGCTCGCCGCGTCCAGCTCGACGGCCAGCCGGACGCCGGGGCCGTACGAGAGCTGGTTCGCGTGGATGCGCGGGTGCAGCCCCTTCGCCCGGCCCGCGGTGAGGATCGCGCGGGCCTGGTCGCCGTCGAAGGCGCCCCGCTCGCAGAAGACGTCGATCCAACGGGCGTACGGCGCGCAGGCGTCCAGCATCTCGCCGGTGACCAGCGCGACGTATCCGGCCGGGTCGGCGGCGTGGTCCGGCGGCACGATGTGCGCGCCGAGGTAGGTGACCTCGTCGGTGTGGGCGGCGGCGATGCGCAGCGCCCGTGCCTCGTCGGCGACCGTCAGGCCGTACCCGGACTTGGTCTCGAACGTCGTCGTGCCCTGCCGCAGCGCCTCGGACAGGTAACGGGTGAGGTTCGCCTCCAGTTCCCCGTCCGTGGCGGCGCGGGTGGCCGCCACCGTGGTGCGGATGCCGCCCGCCTGGTAGGGGCGGCCGGACATGCGGGCGTTGAACTCGGCGGTGCGGTCGCCCGCGAAGACCAGGTGCGAGTGGGAGTCGACGAAGCCCGGCAGCACCGCCCGGCCGTCGGCGGAGACCCGATTGTCAGTGGCGGGTGCTTTGCTGGATTCACCGGTCCAGACGATCCGGTCGCCGTCGATGACGACGGCCGCGTCCTGGACCAGACCGAGGGGGGATCCGCGTCCGAGGGAGGGGTCGTTGGTGACCAGCGTGGCGATGTCGGTGATGACGGTGCTGCTCATGGCGTCCTTGGTGGGGTCCTGGGCGGGGTCCTGGAGAAGGTCCTCGGCGGGGGCGGCCTGCGGCAGGTCCTCGGCGGGGGTCTTCAGAAGGTCCTCGGCGGCGTCCTTGGCAGTTGTCCGGTCGGCGAGCGGACGGGGCGGGCGGGGCGGGGGCGTCAGGCGCGCAGCGCTTCCACCGCCGCCGCCAGCGCCCGCGGGACATCGGGGACGAGCGTGTGCGCCCCGTCGCGCACGACGTGCCGTCCCGCGACGACCGTGTGCCGCACATCCGCCGCGCTCCCGGCGAATACGGCGGTCTCGGCACCGAGCCTGGGCAGCGGCCCCGCGGTCCTGACCGAGTCGAGCGCGATCGTCGTGAGGTCGGCGAGCGCGCCGGCCTCGATGGTGCCCGCCTCGTCCCAGCCGAGCGCGGCGTGCCCGTCGGCGGTGGCGGCCCGCAGCAGGGCGGCGGCCGTCCAGTGGCCCCGGGTGCGGGTGCGCAGGCGCTCGTTCAACTCCATGGCGCGCGCCTCTTCGAGCAGGTCGACGACGGCATGGCTGTCGGAGCCGAGGCTGAGCGGGGAGCCCGCGCGTTGCAGGGCCGCCGCGGGGCCGATGCCGTCCGCCAGGTCCCGCTCGGTCGTCGGGCACATGCAGGTGCCGGTGCCGAAGCCGCCGAGCAGGGCGATGTCCTCGCCGGTGACATGGGTGTTGTGCACGCCGGTGGTGCGCGGGCCGAGGACGCCGTGGTCGGCGAGGAGCCGGGTGGGGGTGCAGCCGTGCGCCTGGAGGCTGGCCTCGTTCTCGGCGGTCTGCTCGGACAGGTGCACATGGAGCGGGGCCCCCCGTTCCTGAGCCCAGCGCGCCACCGTCGCCAACTGCCCCGCGGGCACGGCCCGTACGGAGTGGACGGCGGCTCCGATCCGTGCGTGATCCCGCTCCTTGAGAACTGAACAGCGTGCGGCCCAGGCTTCGGCGGTGCCGTCGGAGAAGCGGCGCTGGTGGGTGTCGGGCGGGCTGCCGAAGCCGGCGGAGAGATAACAGGTGTCGAGGAGGGTGATGCGGATCCCGGCTTCGGCGGCGGCGGCGATGAGCGCCTCGCCCATGGCGTTCGGGTCGGCGTAGGGGGTGCCGCCGGGCGCGTGGTGCACGTAGTGGAACTCGCCGACCGCGGTGACGCCCGCCAGCGCCATCTCCGCGTACACGGCGCGGGCCAGCGCGTGGTAGGTGTCCGGGGTCAGCTTGTCGGCGACGGAGTACATGACCTCGCGCCAGGTCCAGAAGGTGCCGGAGCCGACCTGGACGGTGCCGCGCAGGGCGCGGTGGAAGGCGTGGCTGTGGGCGTTGGCCAGCCCGGGGAGGGTGAGGCCGCGCAGGATCTCGGCGCCGGGCGGCGGGGCGGGGACGCCGGTGCGGACGGCGGCGATCCGCCCGTCCCGCACGTCCACGGCCACCCCCGGCTCGACGTGGGTGTCGAGCCAGGCGTGCTCCAGCCAGTAGGTCCGGGGGTGGTGGGCCTGCCCGGACTGCGGTTGCTGCGTCGGCGTCACCTGCGGACCAGCCCTTCCAGTACGTCGGCGAGCGCGGTCACCCCGGCCGTGCAGTCGTCCTCGGTGGCGGACTCGGCCGGGGAGTGCGAGACACCGGTGGGGTTGCGCACGAACAGCATGGCGGTCGGGACGCTTCCGGACAGGATTCCCGCGTCGTGTCCGGCGCCGGTGCCGAGGACGGGCACCTTCAGCTCCGTCTCCGTACCCAGGATGCGGGCGAGTTCGTCGCGCAGGGCGTGGTCGAACTCGACGACGGGCGTGAAGGACTCGCGGACGATGTCGAAGTCGACGCCGTGGGCGGCGGCGTGGTCGCGGGCGGCCTGCTCCACGCCCGTGACGACCGTGTCGAGGGCCGTCTGGTCGGCGGCACGGGAGTCGAGCCAGCCGCGCACCAGGGAGGGGATGGCGTTGACCCCGTTCGGTTCGACGGCGATCTTGCCGAAGGTGGCGACGGCGCCGGCCAGCCGTGCCTCGCGGCGGGCGGCGAGCACGGTCTCGGCGTACGGCAGCATCGGGTCCCGCCGGTCCGCCAGCCGGGTGGTGCCGGCGTGGTTGGCCTCGCCGCGGAAGTCGAACCGCCACCGCCCGTGCGGCCAGATGGCACTGGCGAGGCCGACCGGGTCACCGGACAGGTCGAGCGCCCGGCCCTGCTCGACGTGGAGTTCCACGAACGCGCCGATCCGGGCCAGCCGTTCGTGGTCCGGGCCGATGGCGTCGGGGTCGTGTCCGGCGGCGGCCATGGCCCGGGGCAGGGTGATGCCGTCGCCGTCGGTCAGCCGGTGTGCCTGCTCGACGGTGAGCTGTCCGGCGGTCAGCCGCGAGCCGACACAGGCGAGCCCGAACCGGGCGCCCTCCTCGTCGCCGAAGTTCACGATGGCGAGCGGTCTGGTGAACCGCGTTCCCCTGCGGCGCAGTTCGTCGAGGGCGGCGAACGCGGACACCACGCCGAGGGGTCCGTCGAAGGCGCCGCCGTCGGGCACGGAGTCGAGGTGGGAGCCGGTGACCACGGCGTCCGACGCGGCCGGGTCCCCCAGCCAGGCCCACTGGTTGCCGTTGCGGTCGACCTCGTGGGTGAGCCCGCGGGTCTCGGCCTGCGCACGGAACCAGGCCCGGCACTCGGCGTCGGCCGCGGTCCAGGCGTGGCGGCGGTAGCCACCGGTGCCGGGGTGCCGCCCGATGGGTAGCAGTTCGGCCCACATCTCCTGGAAGGAGGGCGGGGCCGTCCCGCGCGGGGCGGATGTCCCCCCTGAATCCGGGCCACCCTCAGTTTCTCGGGGGAGGGTGGGCACGGCCGAGCCCCTGGCCGACGGCGAAGGCGCCGGACCCATGGCCGGTGACGCCGCCGGACCCGCGGTCGACGCCGAGGCGTCGGCCCCCACGGGAGAGCCGCCGTGCCCGCCCGGATCCCCGCTCACGCGTCGTCACCCTCGCGCATCGGCACCCGTACCCCGCGCTCGCCCGCCACCGACTCCGCGCTGTCGTAGCCCGCGTCCACGTGCCGGATGACGCCCATGCCCGGGTCGTTGGTGAGCACCCGGCGGATCTTCTCGCCGCCGAGCTTCGTGCCGTCGGCCACCGTCACCTGGCCGGCGTGGATGGAGCGGCCCATGCCGACGCCGCCGCCGTGGTGGATGGACACCCAGGAGGCGCCGGAGGCCACGTTGACCATGGCGTTCAGCAGCGGCCAGTCGGCGATCGCGTCGGAGCCGTCGAGCATGGCCTCCGTCTCGCGGTACGGGGAGGCGACGGAGCCGCAGTCGAGGTGGTCGCGGCCGATGGCGAGGGGGGCCGCCAGTTCTCCGGACGCCACCATGTCGTTGAAGCGTTCGCCGGCCTTGTCGCGCTCGCCGTAGCCGAGCCAGCAGATCCGGGCGGGCAGGCCCTGGAAGTGGACGCGCTCACCGGCCAGTTTGATCCAGCGGGCCAGGGACTCGTTCTCGGGGAACAGCTCCAGGATCGCCTTGTCGGTCTTGGCGATGTCGGACGCCTCGCCCGACAGGGCCGCCCAGCGGAAGGGTCCCCTGCCCTCGCAGAACAGCGGGCGGATGTAGGCGGGGACGAAGCCGGGGAAGGCGAACGCCCGCTCGTAGCCCGCGAGTTGGGCCTCGCCGCGGATCGAGTTGCCGTAGTCGAAGACCTCGGCGCCCGCGTCCTGGAAGCCGACCATGGCCTCCACGTGCCGGGCCATGGACTCGCGGGCGAGGGTGGTGAAACCGGCCGGGTCCTTGGCGGCGGCGGAGGCCATGTCCTCGAAGGCGACGCCGAGCGGCAGGTACGACAGCGGGTCGTGGGCCGAGGTCTGGTCGGTGACGATGTCGATGGGGGCGTTCATCGCGAGCAGTTGCGGGACCAGTTCGGCCGCGTTGCCGAGGACGCCGATGGACAGCGGGCGGCGGGCGTCGCGCGCCTCGACGGCCAGCCGCAGGGCGTGGTCGAGGGAGTCGGCCCGGACGTCGAGGTAGCGGTGCTCGATGCGGCGTTCGATGGCGCGCGGGTCGCAGTCGACGCAGATCGCGACGCCGTCGTTCATGGTGACGGCGAGCGGCTGGGCGCCGCCCATGCCGCCGAGCCCCGCGGTCAGGGTGATCGTCCCGGCGAGGCTGCCGCCGAACTTCTTCGCGGCGACCGCGGCGAAGGTCTCGTAGGTGCCCTGGAGGATGCCCTGGGTGCCGATGTAGATCCAGGAACCGGCGGTCATCTGCCCGTACATGGTCAGGCCGAGGGCCTCCAGGCGGCGGAACTCCTCCCAGTTGGCCCAGTCGCCGACGAGGTTGGAGTTGGCGATCAGGACGCGCGGGGCCCACTCGTGGGTCTGCATGACGCCGACCGGCCGGCCGGACTGGACCAGCATGGTCTCGTCCTGCTTGAGGGTCCTCAGCGTGCGGACCATGGCGTCGAAGGAGCGCCAGTCGCGGGCGGCCTTGCCGGTGCCGCCGTAGACGACGAGCTTGTCGGGGTGCTCGGCGACCTCGGGGTCCAGGTTGTTCTGCAGCATCCGCAGGGCGGCCTCCTGCTGCCATCCCAGGGCGCTCAGTTCCGTACCGCGCGGCGCTCGTACGGCGCGAGGTCCTGACATGGTCTGCCTCCTAGCGGGTTGGTCCCGGCGGGTTCCTACCGCCTGTTAACACCTCTATTCACATCCTTGCCTGCTGAATAGGGCTAGTCAATACAGGGGCGGGCCGCCACGGGCGCGTCACGGATGTTTGGCTGGATGCATGAGCTCAGGCAACGACTGGACGGTGGGCGCCGTGGACACCGGCGAAGACAGACACACGGGCGGGGCGTCCGGCGGGTCCCGCGAGGGCACGTACGGCGAGGAGCACGGGGACGGGCGGTACGGGGACGGGCGGTACGGGGAGGATCCGCAGATGGACGGTGCCGGGCGGGGCGGTGCCGAGCGGGCCGCCCGGCGGGACCGGGCGGTGCGGGCCGCCGTGGCGCAAGGGCTGGTCGGGCCCGCGGCCCCCGTCGTCGGGCTGCTGGACGTCACCGGCATCCGGGACTCGGCGGCCGCGCTGCGGGCGGCGTTCGACGCGGTGGTGGCCCCCGGGACGCCGGTGCTGCACGCCTTCGCCGTGAAGGCGACCCCGCTGGTCGCGGTGGTGCGACTGCTGGACGGCGAGGGCATCGGCGCGGAGGTGGCCAGCCCGGGGGAGCTGGCGCTGGCGCGGACGGCCGGGGTGCCGCCCCGGCGCATCGTGCTCGACTCGCCCGCCAAGACACCGGACGAGTTGCGTGAGGCGCTGGCGCTGGGCATCGCGGTCAACGCGGACAACCCGCAGGAGCTGGACCGCATCGACGCCCTCGTGCACCAGCACGGCCCGAACGGCGCCTCGGGCTCCGCGGCCCCGGTCGGATCCCCGGTGGGCATCCGGGTCAATCCGCAGATCGGCGGCGGTTCCATCGGGGCCACCTCGACGGCGACGGCGACCTCGAAGTTCGGGGTGGCGCTGCGCGACGAGGGCGCGCGGGAGTGGGTCATACGGGCCTTCCTGGACCGCCCGTGGCTGACCCGGCTGCATGCGCACACCGGCTCGCAGGGCATTCCGCTGGCGCTGCTGGCACGGGGCGTGGCGGAGACGTACGCGCTCGCCGAGGAGATCAACGCGCGGGTCGGGCGGCGGCAGATCGACACCGTCGACATCGGCGGCGGTCTGCCGGTGAACTTCGACTCGGACGCGATGACACCGACGTACGCGCAGTACGCGCGCGTGCTGCGGGAGGCCGTGCCGGGGCTGTTCGACGGACGGTACGGGCTGGTCACCGAGTTCGGGCGGTCCCTGCTGGCCAAGCACGGCACCGTGGTGGCGCGGGTGGAGTACGCCAAGAACGCCGGCGGACGGCGGGTCGCGGTGACGCACGCGGGCGTGCAGGTGGCGACGCGCACGGTCTACGCGCCGGCGGCGTGGCCGCTCAGGATCGCCTCCTACGACGCCGAGGGGCGGCCCAAGTCCGGGCCCGGGGTGGTGCAGGACGTGGCGGGACCGGCCTGCTTCTCCGGCGACCTGCTGGCCGAGGGCCGCACGCTGCCCCTGCTCGACCAGGGGGACTACGCGGCGGCGCTGGACACGGGGGCGTACTACTTCGCCCACCACTACTCGTACAACTCCCTGACCCGGCCGGGGGTGTACGGCTTCGTGGCGGACGGCCCGGACGGCTCGGACGTGGTGGCCTTCGCGACGGTGCGTTCGCCGCAGACGGTCGAGGAGGTCGTGGCCGACTCCGGCGGGGCGCACGCCGCCGCGCTCACCGACCTCCGGCCGCCCGAGCGCCCGTGACACGACCCGGGGTGTGACGCGGCCGGTCCGCCCAGCCGCAGGCCGTGCCCACACCGCTGCCGCTCGCCCGGCATCCCGGCATCCCGGCATCCCGGACCGAGGGAACCGGTCCGGACCGGCCACCGGGGCGGGCAGCGTCGGCCGCCGTCTCACCGGACGGGCACGGCGCCGGGCCGGGCCGTCATCCGAGCCACCGTCCTCGCCCGCGCCCCCGCTCACGCCCTCGGTCGCGCCCCCGCCAGGCCCTACTCTCGCCCGGCCTGTGCCCCGCCCGACCGTCCTCGCCCGACCGTCCTCGCCCGGGTCAGACGAGTGCCGCGGTGTGGCGGCGGGATCCGCCCGGGGCCGCGTCGCCCGCCGCGATGCCCGTGCCGCGGTACGCCCGGACCGCCTTGCCCGCCGGACGGCCGGCGCGCCGGTCGAGCCAGTCGACGCGCACCCACAGCAGCGCGTCCCCGGACCGCTCGCGCCGTCCGAGCCAGGCGGCCTTGAGCCGCAGCCCGGTGCCGGTACCGGCCAGCAGCATGCCGCCCGCGGCGGGCACGGCGAGAGAGCTGCCGAGCGCGACGACGAAGGCGAGCAGCAGCCACCAGCGGTGGCCGCGACGCCAGTTGCGGACCGTCACCGCCCGGTCCTGGAGCACATCGTGCTTGCCCGCGCGGGCCGCGGCACCGGCGAGGGCCGTGTAGCGCCTCCGCCGGGTGCAGGCCACGACGGCGGCGCCGACGATGAACAGCGCGGCCCCGCCCATGACGCCGATCCTGCGTCCCGTCATCCCGGGCAGGAACACTCCGATGCCCGCCGCGAACACCCCGAGCCACCACAGCGGCGCCGCTCCGGCCCGCATGACGACGGCCACCCGGGCCAGTCCCTGTCCTCCGCGTCCTCCGCGTGCCACGTCCGACCTCCCGTCGCCCGGCTCCTTCGACTGCGAGCAGGCACGTTAACGCCGCAACGTGAGACAAGTCTGAGAGCGCCCGGTCACCCCGCGCCGCACCACTCCGACGGCCCCGCGCCCGGTCACCCCGCCCCCGGTCACCGGCGCCCGTCACCGCCCCTGGTCACCGCCCCCAGCCGCCATCCCCGGTCACCGTCCCCAGCCGCCATCCCCGGTCCCCCCCTGGTCACCGCCCCCAGCCGCCGACCGCCGTCCCCGGCTCACTCCACGAACAGCCCGCGCGCCGCGGCCCTGGTGTCGAACTCCTCCAGCCGGGCCTGGGCGTCCGGCAGGTCGTCGCACATCGCTTCCAGCAGCACCCGCCCCAGCAGCATCGGCGCGCACACGGTGTCGAAGGCGAGCCCGGTGCCGACGGCGGCGGGCAGCAGCAGGTCGGAATGGCGGGCGACGGGCGCGAACGCCGAGTCGGCGACGGTGACCACGGTCAGCCCGGCCTCCTTGGCATGCGCCAGGGTGTCGACGACCTCCCGCGGGTGCCGCGGCAGCGCGAAGCACAGCAGCGCGCTCGCCCCCGCCCGGACGGCCGCGTCGATCCGGTCGTGGATCATGGTGCCGCCCTCGTTGAGGAGCCGTACGTCCGGGTGCACCTTGGCGGCGAAGTACGCGAATCCGTACGCCTGCGAGGCCGCGGCCCGCAGCCCCAGCACCGGCAGCGGCCGGGAGGCGGCCAGGGTCCGGCCCGCCTGCTGCACCGGCCGCGGGTCGGCCAGCACCTCCGCCAGATGCCGGAGGTTCTCGATCTCGGCCTCCACGGCCTGCTGGTACTCGTTGGACGACGCCGCGTCCACGGCCGGTTCGGCGGGCACGACGTCCCGCAGGTGCCTGCGCAGGGCCGGGTAGCCGTCGAAGCCGAGGGCGACGGCGAAGCGGGTCACCGACGGCTGGCTGACCCCGGCCAGTTCGGCCAGTTCCACGCTGGACAGGAACGGCACGTCGGCGGCCCGCCGCACCATGCTGTGCGCGATGCGCCGCTGGGTCGGCGTGAGCCGGTGTCCCTCGAAGAGCGTCTGCAAACGGGTCGCAGGGCTGTCGGTCACGCTCATCACGCCTTCCCCCTCCAGATGTCCGTCAACCGGTCGAGCAGGCCGGTCGCCGCCGTCACGTCGTCCGTGAGCGGCCGGTCGGCCGGGTCCTCGTCGAGCACCGGTTCGGCGAGCGCCAGCGCCCGGCCCACCGGCAGGTCCGGGTCGGGCCTGAGGCCGCGCTGACGCAACGCCCGTACGGCGGCGACGAGTTCGCAGCCCACCACCAGACGGTACGCACGGCAGGCGCGCAGTGTCTGGCGCGCGGCGAGCGAGGCGAAACTGGCCTGTTCCTCGACGCCCCGGGAGAGTACAGCGTGGCCGAGTGACGCGGGTGCGGAGAAGGCCCGCAGATCGCCGAGGGCGGCCCCGGCGGCGTACTCCAGGATCATCACGCCGGAGGAGGCCGGCTCGGGGTCGGCGAGGAAGGGGCGCAGCCGGGTGTAGGCGGGCTCGTTGAGGGTGGACAGCCGGGAGGTGGAGAGCCGGGCGACCTGGGTGAGGGCCAGCCTGAACTGGTCCAGGGCGAGGACGAGTTGGGCCTGGTAGAAGCCGCCGTGGTGATAGGCGGTCAGGTCGGCGGGCGAGATGAGCGGGTTCTCGGCGGCGGCGTTGAACTCGACGTCGAGGACCGCTTCCAGCGAGTCCGCCGCGTCGTGCGCGGGCCCGTGTATCTGGGGCAGGCAGCGGAAGCCGTACGGGTCCTGGATGCGGCCGAGCGGCGGTGTCGGCCGGTCGGCGGCCCCGATCAGCTCCCGCATCCGGCGGGCGACCTCGACGCTGCCGCGGTGCGGGCGGGCGGCGTGCACGGGGGCGGCGTACGCCTCGTGCGAGCCGTCGACCGCGAGCAGGGAGAGCGCGGCGACGACCTGGGTGGCGGCGATGAGGCCGCGCAGTTCGTGCAGGGCGAGCGCGGACTGCCCCAGGGTGAGCGCGTTGCTGCTGATCAGGGCGAGGGCGTCGTTGTTGTCGAGGGGCTGGGGCGCCGGGGCGCCCGGCCCCCGCCAGGGGTGTTCCCCGGCCAGGGCGAGACCGAGTTGGGCGAGTGCGGCTATGTCGCCGGTGCCGACCGAACCGAACTCGTTGACGACCGGGTGGGCACCGTTCTCCAGCGCCTCGCACAGCGCGGTGACGACACCGGGCCGCAGTCCGGCGCCGCCGGCCAGCAGTTGGTTGGCGCGGACGGCGAGCATCGCCCGTACCTGCCGGGCCGGGAGTTCGTCGCCGATGGCGCCCGCGTGGCTGCGCAGCAGGCGCAGGCCGTGACCGGCGGCGGTCTCGGTGGGCACATCCTCGGTGCGGTTGGCGCCCACGCCGGTGGAGCGGCCGTAGACGCGTCCGGTGGCGGCGATCTTCCGGGCCGCGTTCCAGGACTCCTCCGCGCGCCGCATCGCGTCGGTCCCGGGGACGGGCCGCGCGGTCCCGTCGGCGAGGCGTACGACGTCCTCGACACCGAGGCCGACCCCGTCGAGGATCACCAGGCCGCTGTGCACGGCCCCCGGCACATCGACGATCCGAGACGACATCACGCTCAGACTCCCCTCAGACCAGGACAGTCGATCTCGGCCTTCGGCCGTCCGTTGCCGCGGACCGCCGCTGAGGCATCGACAACATATTCAGACATCAAGAACTCTGCATGATGTTATACAGCCGGGCAAGGGGCTCCTCGCCCAAGATGTCGGAGGGGGCGCGGCGGCACGGTCCGGCGGAGGCCCGGAAGCGATCCGGCGCCCCGACCCGGCCCGCCGCGCGGCGCCGCGCGGCCCGTACGCCGGAGCGGAAGGCGTCCGCGCCGGTGACCGGTCAAGAGGCGGTATCGCGGTGGCGACGATGCACCGACGAGTCGGCCAAGGAACCTTAAACGACCACTCAGAGTCATTGCACGCATGCATACCGTGAGCAAGCGCTGCAAGCACGATCTCTGAGGAAGCGTCATGGTCCCGAACCGCAGGGCCTTCCTGACGGCCACCGCCGTCGGCGCGCTGGCCGCCGCCTCCGCGACAGCGGCGGCGGCCACGCCCGGCCCCCTGTCTCCTCCCCCGCCCACCCCGCCCACCGCGCCGACCGCGCCGACCGCCCTGGACGAACTGCTCGCGGGCAACCGGCGGTACGCCACCGGCCGTCCCCGCCACCCGCGCGAGGGCCGGCGACGACGCCGGGTGCTGGCGGCCGAGCAGCACCCCATCGCGGTGGTCGTCGGCTGCATCGACTCCCGCGTACCGCCCGAGCTGGTCTTCGACCAGGGGCTCGGCGACCTGCTGTGCACACGGACCGCCGGCCAGGTGCTCGACGAGGCGGTGCTCGCCTCCGTGCAGTACGGCGTGGAGGAACTGCACATCCCCCTGGTCCTGGTGCTCGGGCACGAGCGCTGCGGTGCCATCGCCGCCACCCTGGAGCACCTGCGGACGGGCGCACCGGTACCGGGGCACCTGCGGCTGCTGGTCGACGAGATCACCCCCGCGGCCCGCCGGACCCGGTCGGCGCCCGGCGACTGGGCCGAGCAGACCATGCGCGCCCACACCGCCTGGGTGCGGGACGCCATCCGCGCGGACCCGGCGTTCGACCCGGCGCACGTCGCGGCGGCCCGCTGCGACCTCGACACCGGGGTCGTCTCACTGCTGCCGTGAGGCCGTCCCTTGAGACCGCCCCCTGAGACCGCCCCTTGAGACCGCGCGCTGGGGCCGCGGCCCCACGGAACGCGCCACCCGCGCACGCCGCCGCGCGCCCACCGACCGCGCGGCCATCCCGGCCACCCCAGCGAGGGCCACTCCGGAGGGCATCCCGGCAGGGGCCGCCCGGCGAAGGGCGGCCCGGCGAAGGGCGGCCCGGCGAAGGGCGGCCCGGCGAAGGGCGGCCCGGCGGCAAAAGGGGGGCTAGCCCCAGTGCGACCGGCCCGCCCGATCCCTACCGTGGCGGTATGACCGGAATGGAAGCGCAGGACACCGACCTGAAGAAGGAACTCGACGCCACCCTGCACGCGCGCAGGGAACTCGGCGAGGACTACGAGTCCGCGCTGGTCGATTCCTTCCTGGAAAAGGTCGAGCAGCGCATCGACGGCACGGTGGAGCGGCGGGTGCGCAGGCAGCTCGCCGAGCAGCAGTTGCAGGTGGCGCGCGGTTCCCGGTCCCCGAGGGCGACCGACTCCTGGGGGGAGCGGTTCGGCTTCGGCATCGTCTCGCTGGTGCTCGCGGTCCCGCTGTCGGCGATCGGCGGTGGGGTCGCCCATCTGCCCGGTCTGATCGTCGCCTGGGCGGGCATCGTCGGCGTCAACGTGGTCCAGGCGGCCCGCACCACGCCGGGTCTGTTCGGCCGGCTGCGCCACGGCGCGCGCTCCGGGGGCGGCGACTGGGAGGAGTGACGGCGGCAGGCGGGTCCCGGCCGTTCGCACACAGGGCGGAAAAGTAACGCGCGGGGACCGCCGCACCCCCGTTGCCGGGGGGCGGGACGACGGCGGTCCCCGCGAAGGACGCGGGCCGGGTCAGGGCCGGGCTTGCGCGTCCGTGGCGTCCATGGAGGTCCGGGAGCCGCTCCGGAGGTCCTGGGCGCCGTTCGGGCGCCGGCCGGGGCGGAGTGCCTCCCCCAGTGCCCAATGCCTGGGAGGTGGTACCCCCGTCGCCCTGCCGACACCCACCAATGTGCCGGACGCGTGTTAAGCGGGTGCTGCGCGCACGTGACACGCTCGTACACCTTCCGGGACGGCTCCGAAGGCACAGGACACCGCGAGTTCGCCGCCGCCCCGGTCCGTTCACCGGAGTTTCGCTACTGCTTTCCGCCCCTGGCGAGGAAGGCCAGCAGGTCCTGCCGGCTGACCACGCCGGTCGGCTTGCCCTCGACCAGGACGATCGCCGCGTCCGCCGCTTCGAGCACCGACATCAGGTCGGCGACCGGCTCACCCGAACCGACCTGGGGCAGCGGGGCGCACATGTGCTTCTCCAGCGGGTCCTCCAGCGAGGCCCGGTTGCTGAAGAGGGCGTCGAGCAGTTCCCGCTCCACCACCGAGCCCACCACCTCGGCGGCCATCACGTCGGGGTGCCCGGCGCCCGGCTTCACCACCGGCATCTGGGAGACCCCGTACTCGCGCAGCACCTCGATGGCCTGCCCGACGGTCTCGTCCGGGTGCATGTGGACGAGGGACGGGATGTGGCCGCCGACCTTGTCCCTGAGCACGTCGCCGACGCGGGCGCTGGGACCGGTGTCCTCCAGGAAGCCGTAGTCGGCCATCCACTCGTCGTTGAAGATCTTGCTGAGGTAGCCGCGCCCGCTGTCGGGCAGCAGGACCACCACGACGTCGTCGGGGCCGAGCCCCTCGGCGACCCGCAGCGCGGCCACCACCGCCATGCCGCAGGAGCCGCCCACCAGCAGGCCCTCCTCCTTGGCCAGCCGACGGGTCATCTGGAAGGAGTCCTTGTCGGACACGGCGACGATCTCGTCGGCGACGGTCCGGTCGTAGGCGGTCGGCCAGAAGTCCTCACCGACGCCCTCGACCAGGTAGGGCCGCCCGGAGCCGCCGGAGTAGACGGACCCCTCCGGGTCGGCGCCGATCACCTTGACCCGGCCGTCGCTGATGTCCTTGAGATAGCGGCCGGTGCCGGAGATGGTGCCGCCGGTGCCGACGCCCGCCACGAAGTGGGTGATCCGGCCCTCGGTCTGCTCCCACAGCTCGGGCCCGGTCGAGTGATAGTGCGAGAGGGGGTTGTTGGGGTTGGAGTACTGGTCCGGCTTCCACGCCTTGGGCGTCTCGCGCACCAGCCGGTCGGAGACGTTGTAGTACGAGTCCGGGTGCTCGGGTGCCACGGCGGTCGGGCAGACGACCACTTCGGCGCCGTACGCCCGCAGCACGTTGATCTTGTCGGTGCTCACCTTGTCCGGGCACACGAAGATGCAGTGGTAGCCCTTCTGCTGGGCCACGATGGCCAGGCCCACACCGGTGTTCCCGCTGGTCGGCTCGACGATCGTGCCCCCGGGCTGGAGCTCCCCGCTCTGCTCGGCGGCCTCGATCATGCGCAGGGCGATGCGGTCCTTCACGCTGCCGCCCGGGTTGAAGTACTCGACCTTGGCCAGGACGGTCGCCCTCAGGCCCCTGGTCACGCTGTTGAGCCTCAGCAGCGGGGTGTTGCCGACGAGGCTGATCATCGAGTCGTGGAATTGCACCGTTATCTCCGGTTGCTTGCAAAAAGAGTGGTCGTCGTGGTGCCGTCAGCCTAAGGCCGCAGGCCCGTACGAGAAGGGCGTTCACTCGCTGTTGGGATTGACCGACGGGCGGTACGGGGCAAGGTCTCGATGAACGGCAAGGAGGAGGTGACGGCGTCGTATGACGAGCATGTCGAGAGCGAGGGTGGCCCGGCGGATCGCGGCCGGCGCGGCGTACGGGGGCGGCGGGGCCGGGCTGGTCGGGGCGGCCGCGGTCGGTCTGCTGCTGGCCGAGGTGCAGTTGGCCAAGCGCCATGTCGGCAACGGCACGGCCGACCGGGTCCCGTCGGCGGAGGGGCTGTACGGCCGGGCCTACGCCGTCCCCGGCGAACCACCACTGCGGCTGATCATGCTCGGCGACTCCACGGCGGCGGGCCAGGGCGTGCACCGGGCGGGTCAGACGCCGGGCGCGCTGCTCGCCTCCGGTCTGGCGGCGGTGGCGGAGCGCCCGGTGGAGTTGCGGAACGTCGCCCTGCCGGGCGCGCAGTCGGACGACCTGGACCGTCAGGTGGCGCAGGTGACGTCCGGGGGCGACCCGGTGCCGGACGTCTGCGTCATCATGATCGGCGCGAACGACGTGACCCACCGGATGCCGCCGACCCGCTCGGTGCGGCATCTGTCGGCGGCGGTCCGGCGGCTGCGTACGGCCGGCGCCGAGGTCGTCGTGGGCACCTGTCCCGACCTGGGCACCATCGAGCCGGTGCAGCAGCCGCTGCGCTGGCTGGCCCGCCGGGCCTCACGGCAACTGGCGGCGGCCCAGACGATCGGGGCGGTGGAGCAGGGGGGCCGCACGGTGTCCCTCGGCGACCTGCTGGGCCCCGAGTTCGCGGCGAACCCGCGCGAGCTGTTCGGCCCCGACAACTACCACCCCTCGGCCGAGGGGTACGCGACGGCGGCGATGGCGGTGCTGCCGACGGTGTGCGCGGTCCTGGGCCTGTGGCCGGCGGACGAGGAACGTCCGGACGTGTCGCGGCACGAGGGCTTCCTGCCGGTCGCGCGGGCGGCGGCGGAGGCGGCGTCCGAGGGAGGTACGGAGGTCACGGCGGCGATGCCGACGGGCCCCCGGGGACCGTGGGCGCTGCTGAAGCGGCGGCGCAGGCGGCGGGTCAACGAGCCGGAGCCGGCCTCCGAGCCCTCCGCGTCGGCGCAGCCCTCGTGACCGGATCCGTCGCCCCCGACGGGCCGGCCCGCCGCTCCCGCCGAGGGTGTCGTCGAACTCCGCCTGGAAGGGACCGGGTTGCCCTCCTGGCAGC
>NZ_JBHJUV010000074.1:0-43091 GCF_042268025.1 Streptomyces sp. NPDC056161 | reverse complement strand
CCGCACGGCAGGGGGCGCCCTCGTCGTCGTACCGCGGTCACGGCTCAGCTGTTCTTGGTGGCCGGAGCCTCGTCCTTCGCGTCCTCGACCTGCGCGGTCCCGGTCCGGCCCTCGGGGACGGCGGCGGTCCCGGCCTCGGCGTCCGCCCGGCCACCGGCCCCCTCATCCGGCGTGTCCCGGGCCGCGTCCGGCGTGTCCCGGGCCGCGTCCGACGCCTCGTCCGTCGCGTCGGCTGCGGGACCGTCCCCGGTCTTGTCCAGTGCCGGGCCCTTCGCCTCGTCGTCGGCCTCTGCGGCGGACACGGTCTCCGTGCCGCTGTCCTCGCCCACGGCACCGGCGGCGACGGCGGCCGGTTCCACCACGGGTTCCCGGCCGGGCCGCTTCTTCGCCGACACGACGATGTACGCCACCGCCAGCAGGAACACGATCAGCGCGGTCCAGTCGTTCAGACGCAGCCCCAGGATGTGGTGGGCGTCGTCGACGCGCATGTACTCGATCCAGGCGCGCCCCACGCAGTACGCGGCGACGTACAGGGCGAACACCCGGCCGTGGCCCAGCTTGAAGCGCCGGTCGGCCCAGATGACCAGGATGGCCACGCCGATGCACCACAGGGACTCGTAGAGGAACGTCGGGTGGTAGTAGCCCGGCACCCGGCCGCCCTCGGAGGAGGTGATGTGCAGGGCCCAGGGAACGTGCGTCTCGCGCCCGTACAGCTCCTGGTTGAACCAGTTGCCCCAGCGGCCGATCGCCTGCGCCAGGGCGATACCGGGGGCGACGGCGTCGGCGTACGCGGGCATCGGGATGCCCCGTCGCCGGGCGCCGATCCACGCGCCCAGCGCACCCAGCGCGATCGCGCCCCAGATGCCGAGGCCGCCCTCCCACACCTTGAAGGCGTCCACCCAGTCACGGCCCGAACTGAAATACAGCTCGTAGTCCGTCACCACGTGGTAGAGCCGGCCGCCGACCAGTCCGAACGGCACGGCCCAGACGGCGATGTCCGCCACCGTGCCGGACCGGCCGCCGCGGGCGACCCAGCGCCTGTTGCCGAGCCAGACGGCGACGAACACGCCGATGATGATGCAGAACGCGTAGCCGCGCAGCGGAATCGGGCCGAGATGCAGCACACCGCGCGAAGGGCTGGGAATGTAGGAGAGGTCCATGGCAGGGTCGACGCTACCGTGCCGGGCCGTGCACACGGCAATCACCCCGGCTACGGGTCCATAACAGGGGCGTGAGAATCGCTTACCCCTTGTCGGCCGCCTCCACCAGTTGCTTGAGCTTCGCCGGGGTCATCGTCTGGTCCTGGTAGATGTTCTTGCCGTTCAACAGGACCGTCGGCGTGCCGCTGTAGCCGCCCGCCTGGAATGCCTGGTTGGACTTCGCGACCCAGCTGTTGTGGGTGCCGCCGTCGACGCACTTGCGGAACGTCGGCGTGTCCAGGCCGTTCACCTTGCCCGCCAGTTCGATCAGCTTGGCGTTGCCGGCGAAGGCGTCGTCGGTCTCCTTGGGCTGGTTCTCGTAGAGCACGTCGTGGTAGTCGCGGAACTTTCCGGCGTCCTGTGCGCAGGCCGCCGCGTTGGCCGCGCGCAGGGAGCCGCTGCCGCCGAGGTTGCCGTCGATGAGCGTGACGAGGTGGTAGTCGATCCTGAGCTTGCCGGCGTCGGTCAGTTCGTGCAGCGTCGGGCGGTACGCCGTCTCGAACGCCTGGCAGGCCGGGCAGCGGAAGTCCTCCCAGATCGTGAGCGTGGACTTGGCGCTGTCCTTGCCGACCGGGATCGCGAGGCTGTCCTTGCCCTGGGCACCGGAGGGCGCCACGACCGGGCCCGTGCCCGCGCTGCTCTTCTTCTTGCCCGCGTTCGCGGCGAGCACGCCGATCGCCGCCGCGACGCCGAGGACGCAGACGACGCTCACGCCCACGATCAGCGCACGCCGCCGCTTCTCCGCTGACTTCTGCTTCTCTCGCTCGACCGCCAGCCGCTCACGGGCGGAGCGCTTTCCGTCACGATTCTTCTCGCTCACACCCCCAGAACGAACCGGGGAGGCACAGCGCGCCTCCCCGGTCCCAGGTCCACCCGTTCGGGTGACCGAATTTTCCGTATGCGGTTGTCCCGGGTGTCCGGTGTGCGGTCGCTCCGGTCCGCCGAGCGGGGTGTCGCTATGCCTGTCCGCGGACGCCCTTCGCCAGTTCCGCGGCCAGTTCGCGGACGGCCGTGAGCCCGGTGGTGTGGTCCGGCGCGTCCAGCATCCGCTTGACGAAGGCCGAGCCGACGATCACCCCGTCGGCGAATCCGGCGACCTCGGCGGCCTGGGCACCGCCGGAGACGCCGAGACCGACGCAGACGGGCAGGTCGGTGCCGGTGGCGCGGGTGCGCTCCACCAGGTCCTGGGCCTGCGCGCCGACCGACTCGCGGGTGCCCGTGACGCCCATCAGTGAAGCGGCGTAGACGAAGCCGCTGCCCGCCGCGGTGATCTCCGCGAGGCGGGCGTCCTTGCTGCTGGGGGCGACCACGAAGACCGTGGCGAGGCCGTGCTTCACGGCGTGTTCGCGCCACAGCGCGGACTCCTGGACCGGCAGGTCGGGCAGGATGCAGCCGGCGCCGCCCGCCTCGGCGAGTTCCGCGGTGAAGCGTTCCACGCCGTAGCGGTCAATGGGGTTCCAGTAGGTCATGACGAGGACGGGTTTCCCGGTCGCCCGGTGGGCCTCGCGGACCGTGCGCATGACGTCGGCGATCCGGACGCCGCCACGCAGCGCGATGTCGTCGGCGGTCTGGATGACCGGGCCGTCCAGGACCGGATCGCTGTGCGGCAGCCCGACCTCGACGACGTCCGCGCCGCCGTCGAAGACGGCCTTGATCGCCTCGATGCCGCCGTCCACGGTCGGGAACCCGGCCGGGAGATAGGCGATGAGGGCGGACCGCCCGTCCGCCTTCGCGGCGGCGAGGGTGTCGGTCAACAGCTGGATGTTCCCGCTCACTTGGCGTCCCCCTCGGTCCCGGCGTGCGTGCCGTCCGTGCCCGCGGCGGCCCCGCTGTCCGCGGTGTCCGTGTCGGTGTCGTACAGGCCGAAGTAGCGGGCGGCCGTGTCCATGTCCTTGTCGCCGCGGCCGGAGAGGTTGACCACGATCAGTCCGTCCGGGCCCAGTTCCCTGCCGACGTCGAGGGCGCCGGCGAGCGCGTGCGCGCTCTCGATCGCCGGGATGATGCCCTCGGTGCGCGACAGCAGGCGCAGCGCCTGCATGGCCGCGTCGTCGGTGACGGCGCGGTACTCGCCGCGGCCGGTCTCCTTGAGGTAGGAGTGCTCGGGGCCGACGCCCGGGTAGTCCAGGCCGGCCGAGATGGAGTACGGCTCGGTGATCTGGCCCTCGTCGTCCTGGAGCACGAAGGAGCGGGAGCCGTGCAGGATGCCGGGCTCGCCGGCGGTGAGGGTGGCCGCGTGCTCGCCGGTCTCGACGCCGTGCCCGGCGGGTTCGCAGCCGATGAGGCGGACGGAGGTGTCGGGGATGAACGCGTGGAACAGGCCGATGGCGTTGGAGCCGCCGCCGACGCAGGCGACCGCGGCGTCGGGCAGCCGGCCCGCCCGCTGAAGGATCTGGCGGCGTGCCTCCACGCCGATCACCCGGTGGAAGTCGCGCACCATGGCGGGGAACGGGTGCGGGCCCGCCACGGTCCCGAACAGGTAGTGGGTGTGGTCGACGTTGGCGACCCAGTCCCGGAACGCCTCGTTGATGGCGTCCTTCAGGGTGCGGCTGCCGGACTTCACGGCGATGACCTCGGCGCCCAGCATGCGCATGCGGGCCACGTTCAGGGCCTGCCGCCTGGTGTCGATCTCGCCCATGTAGATGGTGCAGTCGAGGCCGAACAGGGCGCAGGCGGTGGCGGTCGCGACGCCGTGCTGGCCCGCGCCGGTCTCGGCGATGACGCGGGTCTTGCCCATCCGCCTGGTGAGCAGGGCCTGGCCCAGCACGTTGTTGATCTTGTGGGAGCCGGTGTGGTTGAGGTCCTCCCGTTTCAGGAAGACCCGGGCGCCGCCGGCGTGCTCGGCGAACCTCGGTACCTCGGTGAGGGCACTGGGCCGTCCGGTGTAGTCGACGAGCAGGCCGTCGAGTTCGCGGGCGAACTCCGGGTCGTGCTTGGCCTTGTCGTACTCGACGGCGACCTCGTCCACGGCGGCGACGAGCGCCTCCGGGATGAATTTTCCGCCGAACGCGCCGAAGTAGCCCTCGGCGCTGGGCGTCCGACCTTCCGGGTCGGGGATGAAGAACTCGCTGGGCATGCGGAAACCTCACGGTGAGTCTGTGGAAGGAAACTCGTCGCCGTGGGGGCGGGTGATGTCAGTCGTCTGCGGGACCGGTGTGGTCGCTCGTGCAGTTGCCCGCGCCCCCTGCGGGGCGCTGCCATCGCATGCCGTTCACCTGGCCGGGCTCGTCGCCGATGACGTACCGGACCCGGCGGCCGTGCACCCGGCGGGCGGGCGCGCGACAGCCCCGGGGCCGGCAGCCGCGCGCGAGGCGGGCGTACGGGTCCCGGGCGGCCGGGTCGGTGGTGGGCGTCATCGGGGCCAAGCCTAGCGGGAGGTCAGCCGCGGCCGTGCCGCAGTGCGGGGTGCTCGCCGGCCGCCACCAGGTCGGCGACCGCGGTCCTGGGGTCGCGCCCGGTGACCAGGGACTCGCCGACCAGGACCGCGTCGGCGCCCGCGTTGGCGTAGGCGATCAGGTCGTGCGGGCCGCGGACGCCGGACTCGGCGACCTTGACCACGGCGGCCGGGATCTCCGGAGCGACCCGGTCGAAGGTGCTCCGGTCGACCTCCAGCGTCTTCAGGTTGCGCGCGTTGACGCCGATCACCGTGGCGCCGGCGTCCACCGCGCGCTCCACCTCGTCCTCGTCGTGCACCTCGACGAGGGGGGTGAGGCCGATGGAGACGGCCCGCTCGATCAGCGACTCCAGGGCCGACTGGTCGAGGGCGGCGACGATGAGGAGCACGAGGTCGGCGCCGTACGCGCGGGCCTCCCACAGCTGGTAGGAGGTGACGATGAAGTCCTTGCGCAGCACCGGGATGTCCACGCGGGCGCGGACGGCTTCCAGGTCGGCGAGCGAACCGCCGAACCGGCGCTGCTCGGTCAGGACGGAGATGACGGCCGCGCCGCCCGCCTCGTAGTCGGCGGCGAGCCCGGCCGGGTCGGCGATGGCGGCCAGCGCGCCCTTGGACGGGCTGGAGCGCTTGACCTCGCAGATGACCTTGACGCCCTCGCCGCGCAGTGCGGCCAGGCCGTCCTTGGCGGCCGGGGCCTTCGCGGCGCGTTCCTTGAGCTCGTCGAGGCTGACGCGCGCCTGCCGATCCGCCAGGTCGGCACGGACTCCGTCGATGATCTCGTCGAGCACACTCACGCGAGCGGTCCCCTTCCGGACGGTTGTTCCTGCGGGTGGAAACCCGTGGTCACTGCGATGGTATCCGCAGGACGGCGAAGGGCTCGCATCCGGCTGCCGGCGGTCCCGTCACCTGGGCCCGCACGGTTCGGTCAGGGATGCAGCCAGGCGCCGAACGGCAGGTTGCGGACGACGGTGAACACCAGCAGTACGGCGCCCAGACCCCACAGCTGCGCCGGTCCCGGGCTGAGCCGGATCGGCCGGCCGCGGGCCGCGCGGACCGCCCAGACCGCCCACAGGACGGCGAAGCCCAGGTAGGCGGCCACGGCCGGCGCGTTGGCCTGTAGCGCGGCCGTGAAGTCCCCGTGGGCGAAGGCGTGTGCGCTGCGCAGTCCGCCGCAGCCGGGGCAGTAGAGGCCGGTCCACGCGTACAGCGGGCACACCGGGTAGTGGCCGGGCTGGTACGGGTTCACCGTGGCGACGTAGGCGAAGGCGCCCGCGACGGCCGCGAGGACGCCCGCGGGGGCCGCCAGCCGGCCGAGGGCGCGGGTGCGGGCCAAGGGCGGCACCAGGTGCTCAATGTCGGCGTTCACGTCTCGTATTGTCCCCGTCCGGCCGGGCGCGCGCGAGGGGCGCTGCGGCGGCCGGTGCGGTGCCGTGGCGCCCCTCCATGAGGTCGGGCCGGGCGTTCGTACGGGCGGGTACGAGGCCGTTCGTGGGGCCGGGGTCCGTACGAGGGGGTCGTGCGGCGGAGTCAGCTCTCGACGCCGGCCGGTTCGGGCGTCACCGTGGCCTGCGGCTGCGGCAGGGAAGCCGCGTGCGCGCTTTTCGGCTGGCCGAGGCCCATGGAGCGCATGATGAGCCCGACGACACCGCCGAGGACCACGATCACCATGCCCGCCCAGAAGCCGAGCGGCTGTGCCATCACCATGAAGGCGCCTGCGACGCAGAACCCGATGACGGCGATGATGACACCGGTCCAGGCGGCCGGGGTGTGACCGTGGCTGCTGCCCGCCATTGCTTGCTCCTCGTTGCTGTGTGCGTGTGTGAGCCGGACGCTCATCACCGCCCATTGTCCCGTACGGGTGGGCCCGGTGTGCGCGGGGGTGGCTCCCGGTGTGCGTCTGATTGGCCACACCCGGACCGGTTCTCCGGGGCGGGCGGGGCCGGTGGGCCGGGAAGTGTTCAGGCCCCGGTGGGGTCCTCGCCGCGGTCGAGGGCCTTCCACAGGTCCTCGGGCCGGTCGGGGTCGACGGTGGCCGCGGTGCGCCGGGGGCGGGCCGGGCCGCGCTCGTAGCGTCCGGACATGGCGGGCCACAGCCGGCCGTAGCGCAGCGCGAGCAGTCCGGCGAGCAGGATCAGCAGGCCGCCGACGGCCGCCGCGTAGGGCCAGGCGGTGTGGCTGAGGGCGGCGACCTGGGCGGCGGTGTCGCCGGTGGCCTCGGCGGCCTTCTCGTCGAGCGCGGAGCCGTCGGAGGCGCCGGTCAGGGCGGCGAGGACCGTGCCGGCGCCGGAGAGCGCGAGGACGGCGGCGACCAGCAGACGGCCGGCCTTGCGGACGGCGAAGACGGCGACGAGCGCGGCGAGGCCCACTATGGCGAGGGCCGCGGGGACGCCCGTCACGTCGCTGCCCCTGGCGGTCAGCGGGAAGGCGCCGCCGGCCACCGACGCGGTGCCCTCCGCCCAGCGCTGGCGCGTGGCGAGGAGCGCCACGCCCGCGCCGAGCGCGCCGCACAGCAGCGCCACGGCGAGGCTCCGGCGGCCGGCCCGCGCGGGTTCCGCGGCTTCGGAACGGGGGTGAGGTAGGGCTGTCACGTACTCCACTATCGCCTGCGCCCCGTGCGATACGTCATCCGGGGTTCGCTCGGCGCCCGCCGAGGCGGTTCGCGGTGTGCACGGCGCGCAGTACCGCCGCCGCCTTGTTGCGGCACTCCTCGTCCTCGGCGGCCGGATCGGAGTCGGCGACGATGCCCGCGCCGGCCTGGACGTAGGCGGTGCCGTCACGCAGCAGGGCGGTGCGGATGGCGATGGCGGTGTCGGAGTCGCCCGCGAAGTCCAGGTAGCCGACGCAGCCGCCGTACAGGCCGCGCCGGGACGGTTCGAGTTCGTCGATGATCTGCAGGGCGCGGGGCTTGGGCGCGCCGGAGAGGGTGCCCGCGGGGAAGCACGCCGTCAGCACGTCGAAGGCGGTGCGGCCGGCGGCGACCTTGCCGGTGACCGTGGAGACGATGTGCATGACGTGCGAGTACCGCTCGATGGACATGAAGTCGACGACCTCGACCGAGCCGGGCTCGCAGACCCGGCCGAGGTCGTTGCGGCCGAGGTCGACGAGCATGAGGTGCTCGGCGCGCTCCTTGGGGTCGGCGAGCAGGTCGTCGGCGAGGGCCTGGTCCTCCTGCGGGGTGGCGCCGCGCGGCCGGGTGCCGGCGATCGGGTGCACCATGGCCTGCCCGTCCTCGACCTTGACCAGCGCCTCCGGGGAGGAGCCGACGACGTCGAAGGCGCCGCCGGATCCGTCGGGCAGCCGGAGCAGGTACATGTACGGGGAGGGGTTGGTGGCCCTGAGGACCCGGTAGACGTCCAGGGCGGTCGCGGTGCACGGCGTCTCGAAGCGCTGTGAGGGGACGACCTGGAACGCCTCGCCGGCCCGGATGCGCTCCTTGACGTCCTCGACGGCCTTCTGGAAGTCCGGGCCGCCCCAGCGCGCGGTGTACGGGGGCAGTTCGGAGGGCGGCAGCACCGCGGGGGGCTGGGCGACCGGGCGGGAGAGGTCGGCCTCCATGGCGTCGAGGCGGGCCATGGCGTCGGCGTGGGCCTCGTCGACGCCGGTGGCGCGGTCGTTGTGGTTGATCGCGTTGGCGATCAGCAGGACCGAGCCCTCCCAGTGGTCCATGACGGCCAGGTCGCTGGTGAGCAGCATGGTCAGTTCGGGGAGGCGCAGGTCGTCCCGCTCGCCGGGTCCGACGCGCTCCAGACGGCGGACGATGTCGTAGCCGAGGTAGCCGACCATGCCGCCGGTGAACGGCGGCAGGCCGAGGTCGGCGGCGAGGTCGCGGGGGGTGTGCAGGGCCTCGACGGTGGCGCGCAGGGCGACCAGCGGGTCGCCCTCGACGGGGACGCCGACGGGTGGGGTGCCGAGCCAGTGGACCTGGCCGTTCCGCTCGGTCAGGGTGGCGGCGGAGCGGACGCCGACGAAGGAGTAGCGGGACCACTGGAACGCGGCGCGGCCGTTCTCCGCGGATTCCAGCAGGAAGGTGCCGGGGCGCTCGGCGGCGAGCTTGCGGTAGAGCGCGACCGGGGTGTCTCCGTCGGCGAGCAGTTTGCGGGTGACCGGGATGACCCGGCGGTCGGCCGCCAGTTCGCGGAACGTCTCAAGATCCATGGCGGCAGACCTTACTGAGCGGGGGCCGTCGCGCCCGAACCGGTGTCCTTGAGGAGCACGTCGGCGTCGAAGCAGGTGCGGGCCCCGGTGTGGCAGGCGGCGCCCACCTGGTCGACCTTGACCAGCAGGGTGTCGGCGTCGCAGTCCAGGGAGACCGATCTGACCCACTGGACGTGTCCGGAGGTGTCGCCCTTGACCCAGTACTCCCGGCGGCTGCGGGACCAGTAGGTGCAGCGGCCGGTGGTCAGCGTGCGGTGCAGTGCCTCGTCGTCCATCCAGCCCAGCATCAGCACCTCCCCGGTGTCGTACTGCTGGGCGATGGCGGGGACGAGTCCGTCGGCGCTGCGCTTGAGGCGCGCGGCGATCTCCGGGTCGAGGCTGCTGGTCCGGTGCGTGCTGCTCATGGGTGCCATTGTGCCGCGCGGCACCGACAGTGCCCGGACCTGTCCGGTGGGTGGGCGCACGACGGCCGGTGGTGTCGGCGACGGGTGGGCGGAGCGGAAGCCTGGTCGTACGCTGACAGTATGTCGACCTTCGCAAAGCGTGAACGGCTTCTGCTCGCCGACCTCTTGGAAACCACCGGCCCCGAGGCGCCGACCCTCTGCGAGGGCTGGCAGACCCGTGATCTGGCCGCGCACGTGGTGGTGCGCGAGCGCCGCCCGGACGCCGCGGGGGGTGCGCTGGTCAAGCAGCTCGCGCCGCGGCTTCAGAAGGTGATGGACGAGTACGCCGCGAAGCCGTACGAGGAACTGATCCAGCTGATCCGTACGGGCCCGCCGCGTTTTTCACCCTTTCAGCTCAAGCAGATCGACGAGGCTGCCAACACGGTCGAGTTCTACGTCCACACGGAGGACGTCCGCCGTGCCCAGCCGGACTGGACGCCGCGCGAACTCGACCCCGTCTTCCAGGAGGCCCTGTGGTCCCGGCTGGAGCGGACCGCGCGGCTGCTCGGCCGGGGCGTGCCGACCGGACTGGTGCTGCGCAGGCCGGACGGTCAGACGGCGGTCGCCCACCGGGGCGCGCCGGTGGTGACGGCCACGGGCGAGCCTTCGGAGCTGCTGCTGTTCGCGTTCGGCCGGCAGCGCGCGGCCAAGGTGGAGTTGGCGGGCGACGAGAACGCCATCGCCGAGCTGCGGGAGTCGAAGCAGCTGGGCATCTGAGTCCTGCCCGGCCGGGCGTCGTCAGCGGGGCAGTTCGGCCCGGCGCAGCCCCGGTGCGCCCAGGCAGACGACGCCGCCGAGGCCGCACACCGCGGCGCTGGCCACGAACACCGGGCCGAGGCCCCAGGCGCCGATGGCGGCGGCGGTGAACGGCATGCTCAGCGGGGCGAGGCCGAGGCTGACCAGACTGGCGACGGCAGTGACGCGGCCCAGGTAGGCGGGGTCGGACCGGGTCTGGAGCAGGGCGCCGCACAGGGCGCCGCTGAGCCCGGCCAGCAGTCCCACGAGCAGGGCGACCCCGACGGCGGCCACGAGGTACGGGACGAGGCCGAGGGCGCCGATCGCGACGGAGCCCGCGAGGCAGGCGCACCCGGCGACCAGGCCCGCCCGCGGCAGCCGGCCCCGGACGGCCAGCAGCAGGGAGACGGCGCCCGCGCCGACGCCGAATCCGGCGAGCACCCAGCCCATCCCGGAGGCACCCCAGCCGCGCCGGTCGGCCAGCAGGGTCAGCCCGACGTTGAGCGGCCCGACGAACCCGATGTCGCCGAGTGCGATGGCCGCCATCAGCGGGGCCAGCACCGGGTGCCGCCGGATGTAGCGCAGCCCGGCCAGCAGATCACCCCAGGCACCGGACGACCGGGGCGCGGGGGCGGGGGCGGGGGTTTCGAGAGGTTCGGAAGCAGCCGGTGCGGAGACCGTCGGTTCGGAGGCAGCCGGTTCGGAAACGACCGACTCGGAGGCGGCCGGGAGGGCGGGGCGCGGCTCCTCCGCCGGGGATGACGCGGAGGCCGTCCGCGGCGGTGCCCCGCGGCGCGGCCCGGGTATCTGTTCGGCGTTCCGCCCGGGTGTCGTGTCGTCGGCCGGCAGGGCGCGGATCCGTACCGAGACCAGCAGCGGCACCGACCCGGCTATGAGCAGACCCGAGAGGGCGAACGCGGCCGGTGCGCCGCCGAGCGCCACGCCCAGGCCGCCGAGCGGGGCGCCGACCACGCTCGCCAGGCGGATGCAGAGCCCGCGCATGCCCTGGACCCGGGCGAGCTGGTCCGTGCCGGTGATACGGGCCGGAAGCGCGCCGACCGCGGGCATGAACACGGCGTCGACGGTGCCGAAGACGAGGGCGAGCAGGGCCAGCGGCCACAGGCCGGGGCTGGTGAGGTACAGCAGCGCGGCCACCGCGGCGACGGCCGCGCAGCGCACCGCGTCGCTGCCGATGACGACGCGGCGCGGCCCGAGCCGGTCGGCGACGACACCGCCGCCGAGCATCAGCACGGCCCGCGGCAGGGCGCCGGCCGACATGACGAGGCCGGCCTGGGCGGGTGTTCCGGTCTGGACGGCGGCCCAGGACAGGGCGATGTAGTAGACGCTGTCGCCGAGCATGGAACAGGAGTAGGCGCCCAGCCAGCGCAGGACGTTGGGGTCACGGTGGGCGGGGCGGGCGGCGGCGGTGCCGAGCGCGGCGGGCGGGCCGGTGACGGTGGACAAGACGGCGGCCTCTCGGGGCGGAACGGAACGGAACCGGACGCGGAACGGAACCGGACGCGGATCGGAGCCGGACGCCGAGCGGAGCCGGACGCGGGACGGGGTCGGACCCGGATCGGGATCGGGCGCGGATCGGGATCGGGCGCGGGACGGGGTTCGACGCGGAACCGGATCGGACGCAGGACGGAGTCGGACACCGACCGGGGTCGGACACGGAACAGCGTCAGACACGCAAGGGCGTCAGACGCGGAACGGGAATCCGTACAGGTGCAGCGCGACGTGTTCGCGTCCCTCGGTCTCGCCGGCGGCCTCGGCGGACCGGCCCTTCTCGTCGTACGCGCGCAGCAGGTCGAGCAGCTTCTCACGCAGCTCGGTCAGTTCGGCGGCGGTGAGCCTGAGCAGCGACTCGCTGTCCGGTGCGGCGGTGTTCCACTCGGCGCTCCAGGTGGCCCGCTCGTCGAGGTACTGCCGGTACATGTCGGCGCGCTGGTCGTGGAAGAGCCGGGTGGCCGCCAGGTGTGCCGCCGCCCGCTCGGGGCCGTCGCGGAAGTCCTTGTCCCGGATGCTCACGCCCTGCGAGGAGGGCTGCCACCAGCGCTCGCGGCCGTCCTCGCTCTGCCGCTGGGCCTCCTCGATCAGCCCGTGCTCGGCCAGCTTGCGCAGGTGGTAGCTGACCAGGGAGACCGCCTCGTCGACCTGGTCGGCCAGCTGGGAGGCGGTGGCCGTCCGGGCGACGCACAGCAGGCGGTACAGCCGCATGCGCAACGGGTGGGCCAGGGCCTTGAGCGTGCCCAGGTCGGTGATGGGGCGGTTCTTCTCGGATGCCATGCCCTCACCGTAGATACGAAAGAAAAGTTGCACAACATGTCTTGCGCAACTTTTCTTTCGCTTCTCTGGGCGGTGTCGGGGGAAGTCGGGCGCCAGGTGTCACCGCACGGGGTGACCGGCCTCCCGCAGTGCCTGCTTGACCTGGGCGATCCGCAGGTCGCCGAAGTGGAAGACGGAGGCCGCCAGCACCGCGTCGGCGCCCGAGGCGACGGCCGGCGGGAAGTCCGCCAGCTTGCCCGCGCCGCCGGAGGCGATCACCGGCACGGTGACGTGCTTGCGCACGGCCGCGATCATCTCCAGGTCGTAGCCGTCCTTGGTGCCGTCCGCGTCCATGGAGTTCAGCAGGATCTCCCCCGCGCCCAGTTCGGCGGCCTCGTGCGCCCACTCGACGGCGTCGATGCCGGTGCCGCGCCGCCCGCCGTGGGTGGTGACCTCGAAGCCGCCCGCCGTGGAGCGGCGCGCGTCGACCGAGAGGACCAGCACCTGGCGCCCGAACCGCTCGGCGATCTCGCGGATCAGCTCGGGGCGGGCGATGGCGGCCGTGTTCACGCCCACCTTGTCGGCGCCGGCCCGCAGCAGCTTGTCCACGTCCTCGGCGGTACGGACGCCGCCGCCGACCGTCAGCGGGATGAACACCTGCTCGGCGGTGCGGCGCACCACGTCGTACGTCGTCTCCCGGTTGCCCGAGGACGCGGTGATGTCCAGGAACGTCAGCTCGTCGGCTCCCTCGGCGTCGTAGACCTTGGCCATCTCGACGGGGTCGCCCGCGTCGCGCAGGTTCTGGAAGTTGACGCCCTTGACGACCCGGCCGCCGTCCACGTCCAGGCAGGGGATGACTCGGACCGCCAGGGTCATGAATCCACGGCTCCTCTTGCTGCTCGTACTGCTCGTACTGCTCGTACTGCTTCTAGCCTCTGAAGGCTTCCAGTTCCACTTCGACCAGGATGCGCGGGTCGACGAAGCCCGCCACGACCAGCAGGGTCGAGACCGGGCGTACGGAGTCGAAGAGTTCCTTGTGGGCCCGGCCCGCCTCGTCGACGTCCCGCAGATGGGTCAGGTACATCCGGGTCCTGATCACCGAGTCGGGTCCGAGCCCGAACTCGGCGAGCGCCTCCAGCCCGCCGGCGAAGGCCACCTTCGTCTGCTCGTACGGGTCACCCTCCCCGTACAGCACCGGGCCCCGGAAGGAGGAGGTGCCCGCCACCAGCACGCGGTCGCCCGCCGCGACGGCGCGCGCGTAGCCGAAGCTCTCCTCCCAGGGACTTCCGCTCTGCACCCGCCGCACGGCTTCGGACGTCATGACGACACTGCCTCCAGGGCTTCTTCCAGGGTGAACGCCTTCGCGTACAGGGCCTTCCCGACGATGGCGCCCTCGACACCGAGAGGTACCAGAGAGGCGATGGCCCGCAGGTCGTCCAGCGACGACACGCCACCGGAGGCCACGACCGGGCGATCGGTGGCCGCGCAGACGTTCTTCAGCAGGTCCAGGTTGGGGCCCTGGAGCGTGCCGTCCTTGGCGATGTCGGTGACGACGTAGCGGGCGCAGCCCTCCTTGTCGAGGCGTTCCAGCGTCTCGTAGAGGTCACCGCCGTCCCGGGTCCAGCCGCGTCCGCGGAGCGTCGTGCCGCGGACGTCCAGGCCCACCGCGATCCGGTCGCCGTGCTCGGCGATCACCCCGGCGACCCACTCGGGGGTCTCCAGCGCGGCGGTGCCGAGGTTCACCCGGGTGCAGCCGGTGGCGAGCGCGGCGGCGAGCGTGTCGTCGTCCCGGATGCCGCCGGACAGCTCCACCTTGATGTCCATCGCGTCGGTGACCTCGGCGATCAGCGCGCGGTTGTCGCCGGTGCCGAACGCGGCGTCCAGGTCGACCAGGTGCAGCCACTCGGCGCCCGAGCGCTGCCAGGCCAGGGCGGCCTGGAGCGGGGAGCCGTACGAGGTCTCGGTCCCGGACTCGCCGTGCACGAGGCGTACCGCCTGGCCGTCCCGGACGTCGACGGCGGGGAGGAGTTCGAGCTTGCTCACAGGGTTCCGATCCAGTTGGTGAGGAGCTGGGCTCCGGCGTCGCCGGACTTCTCGGGGTGGAACTGGGTCGCCCACAGGGCGCCGTTCTCCACGGCCGCCACGAACGGCCTGCCGTGCGTCGACCAGGTCACCCTGGGGGCGCGCAGCGTCGCGTTGTGGGTGGGAAGGGTCCAGTCGTGGACGGCGTAGGAGTGCACGAAGTAGAAGCGGGCGTCCGCGTCCAGGCCGGCGAACAGTTCGGAGCCGGGCGGCGCGGTCACGGTGTTCCAGCCCATGTGCGGTACGACCTCGGCTTCGAGCGGCTCGACCGAGCCGGGCCACTCGTCGAGACCCTCGCTCTCCACGCCGTGCTCGATGCCGCGGGCGAACAGGATCTGCATGCCGACGCAGATGCCCAGCACCGGGCGGCCGCCGGCCAGCCGGCGGTCGATCACCCAGTCGCCGCGGGCCGCGCGCAGGCCGCGCATGCAGGCGGCGAAGGCGCCGACGCCCGGCACGAGCAGCCCGTCCGCGTTCATCGCCCGGTCGAAGTCACGGGTGATCTCCACCTCGGCGCCGGCGCGGGCGAGGGCTCGTTCGGCGGAGCGGACGTTGCCGAAGCCGTAGTCGAGGACGACGACCTTCCGGGCTGGGCTCAATTCCATACCTCCAGCCGCATGACGCCCGCCACCAGGCACATCGCGGCGCCGATGGACACCAGCACGATCAGGCTGGTGGGCATCTTCTGCTTGACGAAGGAGATGATGCCGCCGACGAGGAAGAGGCCGACGACGATCAGCAGGGTGGACAGTCCGGTCATGGTCTACAGCGCGCCCTTCGTGGACGGGAGGATGCCGGCCGCGCGCGGGTCGCGCTCGCTCGCGTAGCGCAGGGCCCGGGCCAGCGCCTTGAACTGGCACTCCACGATGTGGTGGGCGTTGCGCCCGTAGGGCACGTGCACATGCAGCGCGACCTGCGCCTGGGCGACGAAGGACTCCAGGATGTGCCGGGTCATCGTGGTGTCGTACTCACCGATCATCGGCGCCATGTCCGCGGGCTCGGTGTGCACGAGGTAGGGGCGGCCGGAGAGGTCGACGGTGACCTGGGCGAGGGATTCGTCCAGCGGGACCGTGCAGTTGCCGAAGCGGTAGATGCCCACCTTGTCGCCGAGCGCCTGCTTGAAGGCGGCGCCGAGCGCGAGGGCGGTGTCCTCGATGGTGTGGTGGGAGTCGATGTGCAGGTCGCCGTCGGTCTTCACGGTGAGGTCGAACAGGCCGTGCCGGCCGAGTTGGTCGAGCATGTGGTCGTAGAAGCCGACGCCGGTGGCGATGTCGGTCCGCCCGGTGCCGTCGAGACCGATCTCGACCAGGACCGAGGTCTCCTTGGTGGTGCGCTCGACGCGTCCGACGCGCCCTTCGCGGTTCATGAACTCTGCTCCTTCTTCAGTGCGCGTACCGCGTCGAGAAACGCGTCGTTCTCCTCGGGGGTTCCGGCGGACACCCGCAGCCACCCCGGTACGCCGTTGTCCCGGACCAGGACGCCCCGGTCGAGGATCTGCCGCCAGGCGGACCGCGCGTCCTCGAACCGCCCGAACTGGACGAAGTTGGCGTCGGACGGCGTGACGTCGTAGCCGATCGCGCGCAGTTCGCGCATCAGCCGGTCCCGCTCCGTCTTCAGCTGCTCGACGTACTTCAGCAGCGTGTCGGTGTGCTCCAGGGCGGCCAGCGCGGTCGCCTGGGTGATCGCCGACAGGTGGTACGGCAGCCGGACGAGCTGGACGGCGTCCACCACCGCCGGGTGCGCGGCCAGGTAGCCGAGCCGCAGGCCCGCCGCGCCGAACGCCTTGGACATGGTCCGCGAGATGACCAGGCGGGGCCGTCCTTCGAGCAGTGGCAGCAGCGAGTCGCCGTGGCTGAACTCGATGTACGCCTCGTCCACGATCACCATGGACGGCTTGGCCGCCTGCGCGGCGTCGTGGAGCGCGCGGACCGTCTCGGGCGGAACCGCGGTGCCCGTGGGGTTGTTGGGGGTGGTGATGAAGACGACGTCCGGGCGGTGCTCGGCGATGGCCCGCTCGGCGGCGGCGCGGTCGATCGTGAAGTCCTCGTGGCGCGGGCCCGAGATCCATTCCGTCCCGGTGCCGCGCGAGATGAGCGAGTGCATCGAGTACGACGGCTCGAAGCCGATCGCGCTGCGGCCGGGCCCGCCGAAGGTCTGGAGCAGTTGCTGGATGACCTCGTTGGAGCCGTTCGCGGCCCACACGTTCGCCATGCCGAGCGGGTACTTGCCGGTCTTCGTCAGGTACGCGGCCAGTTCCGTGCGGAGCTGGACCGCGTCCCGGTCGGGGTAGCGATTCAGGTCGCGGGCGGCGGCCCGGACCCGCTCGGCGATCCGCTCGACGAGCGGTTCGGGCAGCGGGTACGGGTTCTCGTTCGTGTTCAGCCGGACCGGGACGTCCAACTGGGGCGCGCCGTAGGGGGACTTGCCGCGTAGCTCGTCCCGTACGGGGAGGTCGTCGATTCCGAAGTTCACTTGCTCGTCGGTACCTTCCAGCCGAACCTCGCCTTGACGGCCGCGCCGTGTGCGGGCAGGTCCTCCGCCTCGGCCAGCGTGACCACGTGGTGCGCGACCTCGGCGAGCGCGTCCCTGGTGTAGTCGACGATGTGGATGCCGCGCAGGAAGGACTGTACGGACAGGCCGGAGGAGTGGCAGGCGCAGCCCCCGGTGGGCAGGACGTGGTTGGATCCGGCCGCGTAGTCGCCCAGGGACACCGGTGCCCAGGGGCCGATGAAGATCGCGCCGGCGTTCCTGACCCGGTCGGCGACCGCGGCGGCGTCGGCGGTCTGGATCTCCAGGTGCTCGGCGCCGTACGCGTCGACCACCTTGAGGCCCGCCTCGACGCCGTCCACCAGCACGATCGCGGACTGCTTGCCGGCGAGGGCCGGGGCGATCCGGTCGTCGACGTGCTTGGTGGCCGCGACCTGCGGCGCCAGTTCCTTCTCCACCGCGTCGGCCAGCTCGACGGAGTCGGTGACCAGGACGGCCGCGGCCAGCGGGTCGTGCTCGGCCTGGCTGATCAGGTCGGAGGCCACGTGCACCGGGTCGGCGGTGTCGTCGGCGAGGATCGCGATCTCGGTGGGCCCGGCCTCGGTGTCGATGCCGATCCGGCCGGTGAAGAAGCGCTTGGCGGCGGCGACCCAGATGTTGCCGGGGCCGGTGACCATGTTCGCGGGGGCGCAGGACTCGGTGCCGTGGGCGAACATGGCGACCGCGGTCGCGCCGCCCGCCGCGAACACCTCGTCGACGCCGAGCAGCGCGCACGCGGCCAGGATCGTCGGGTGCGGCAGGCCGTCGAACTCGGCCTGCGCGGGGGAGGCGAGGGCGATCGAGGGGACGCCCGCCTCCTGCGCGGGCACCGCGTTCATGATCACGGAGGACGGGTAGACCGAACGGCCGCCCGGCGCGTACAGCCCGACCCGCTCGACCGGCACCCACTTCTCGGTCACCGAACCGCCGGGCACGACCTGGGTCGTGCGGGTCGTACGGCGCTGCTCGCGGTGGACGATGCGGGCGCGGCGGATCGACTCCTCCAGGGCCGCGCGGACCGCCGGGTCGAGGGCCGCGAGCGCGTCCGTGAGGGCCTTCGCCGGCACCCGGACGGTTTCCAGCCGCACTCCGTCGAACCGCTCCGCGAAGTCGATCAGCGCCGCGTCGCCCCGATGATGCACGGCCTCGCAGATCGGACGCACCTTCTCCAGGGCGGCCTGAACGTCGAAGTCGGCTCGGGGCAGCAGGTCACGCAGGGCGGCACCCTCGGGGAGGGCGTCACCGCGCAGATCGATTCGGGAGATCACAGGGCCAATTCTCGCAGACCGGGGTGGTCGGCCGTGCGCGCGTATCAATGGCTGATACAGAACCTGCCGCAATGGCCGATGCGGAACCGGATCGGAATCCGTACGGGGAACCCGGAAGATCCCCTTCACGTCTAGCGTTCGGGACGTCACTCAGCGGGCATGACCGGGGTACGAAACGGAATGGACTCGCGCGTGACCGTGGGGAGGAGGGAACAGCGGTGACCGAGGGGACCGGGCTGCGCACCGGGGACCTGCCGGACGACCTGAGCGCCGCCGAGGCCGGGATGTGGCAGTCCTTCCGGAATGGCAGCACCTACGACTTGAGCAGCGGCGACCCCATCGTGGACGATCCGCACGGCGGGCACCCGTGGGGGCCCGAGCGCGCCGTGCGGGCCCGCATCATCGCCTGGCTGCTGCTCGACGGGCCGCCCGCGCTGGCCGGGCGGGTGTCGTCGCTGAAACTGGCCGGTGTGCGGATCACCGGCGTCCTGGACCTGGCGGGCGGCGCGGTCACGCCGTACGTGGAGCTGCGGGGCTGCCGCTTCGAGCGGGAGGTCCTGCTGCCGGAGGCCCGGTTCTCCACCCTGCGGCTGGTGGACTGCTCGGTGCCGCGCCTGGAGGCGGCCCGCGTGCACACCGAGGGCGATCTGCACCTGCCGCGCTGCCGGTTCCAGAACGGGATCCGGCTGACCGACGCGCACATCGGCACCGACCTGCTGCTCAACCAGGCCATCGTCTACCGGGACCGGACGGGCCGCTCGATCGCCGCGGACGGCATGAGCGTGGGCCAGGACCTCCAGGCGGAGCTGCTGGAGTCGCACGGCGAGCTGAGCCTGCGCGGCGCCACGATCGGCGTGTCGCTGAGTCTGCGCGGCGCGAAGCTGGTCAACCCGTACACCCGGCTCGCCCTGAACGCGCCCCAGCTGTCCGTGGGGCGGACCCTGTACCTGACCCCGGCCGGGGTGGGCAACCCGCTGCTGAGCGGCACCACGCCCGCGCGCGGCACCCGGGTCCAGCGGTTCGAGTGCCAGGGCGGGGTGCGGCTCGACGACGGGCGGTTCGGCGACGCGGTCGACCTGGAGCGGGCCCGGTTCGCCTTCACCGACGAGCAGGAGCTGTCGCTGCGCCGGGTGCAGACGCCCGAGCTGCGTTTCCTCGGGGAGCGGCCCGAGCGCGGCAAGGTGGTGCTGTCGGGGGCGCGGGTGGTCACCCTGGTGGACCGGGCGGGCAGTTGGCCGGGCCCGGGAAATCTGCACATGGGCGGCTTCGGGTACGAGACCCTCGTGCCACGGGGCCCGTTCCCGCTGGCCCGGCGCCTCGACTGGGTCGCGGCGGCCACCGCCGAGTACAACCCGGAGCCGTACGAGCGGCTGGCCGCGGTGCTGCGCGGCGCCGGTGAGGACGAGGACGCGCGCGAGGTGCTGCTCGCCAAGCAGCGCCGGCGCCGCGAGACCCTGCCGCTGGCCGGGAAGCTGTGGGGGTACGTCCAGGACTGGACGGTCGCCTACGGGTACCGGCCGGGCCGGGCGGCCGTGTGGATGGCGGTGCTGTGGGCGGCGGGCTCGCTGGCCTTCGCGCACAGCAGCCTCGTGCCGATGAACCCGGACCGGCATCCCGGCTGGAGTCCGGCCCTGTTCGCCCTGGACCTGCTGCTGCCGGTCATCGACCTGGGTCAGGCGGGCGAGTGGCAACTGCGCGGCGGCTGGCAGTGGCTGGCCGCGGCGATGATCCTGCTGGGCTGGATCCTGGCGACCACGGTGGCGGCGGGGGCCACGCGGTTGTTGCGACGTGGGTAGCTCCGCTGGTGAGGCGGGGGGGTCTGGAGCGTTTGAGGTCGTCGTTCAGCTGCGGGTCTGTTGTGGCTGGGCGCCAGGGCCCGGGGGTTTGGCGTCAGGGGCGGGCGCGGGTCTGTTGTGGTCGCGCCAGGGCCCGGGGGCTTGGCTTCAAGGGGCGGCTGCGGGTCTGTTGTGGCTGGGCGCGCAGTTCCCCGCGCCCCTTTGAGGGCAGCCGGCGCTTGCCGGTGGGCGTTGGCAGGGCGCCAGGCCAAGGGGGGGCGACGCCAAGGGGCGGGCGCGGGTCTGTTGTGGCTGGGCGCGCAGTTCCCCGCGCCCCTTTGGGGGCAGGCGGCGCTTGCCGGTGGGCGTTGGCTGGGCGCGCGGTTCCTCGTGCTGCTCTGGGGGCACAGGAAACCGACAGGGGCCCAACAGTGGTACAACCGTCACCTTTACCCTCACTTGACCATCGTACGTACAACTTTCCGTAGGTTGCGTGAACCCCCTGGCGCCGCCCCGACCTGCGGTCTTTCAATGGTCGACACCATGTCTCTGCTGCGCGCGCTGCTCCGTTCCGCACGGAGGACACGATCCGCCCCGCGCCACGGCGACGGACCGCCGACCGGCGACGAGGTACTGCTCGACGCACCCGACGAGCGGCTGGCCCCCGCGCTGCTCGCGGCCGGCCGGGGCGAGTACGGGCCCGCCGCAAAGCTGCTGGCCACCACTCGCGAGGCCGCGGGCTGGGAGGACCGCGACCGGTACGCGCGGCGGCTGGCCGCCTTCGCCTGTTCCCGCCCCGCGTGGGCCGAGGAGTGGCACGCGAACGCCCCCGACGACCCGGACGCCCTGCTGCTGCGCGCCCAGCTCGCCGTGGACCGGTGCTGGGCCTCCCCCGCGCGGGCCGAGCTGCTGGCCGAGATCGGCCCGCTCGTCGCCGCCGCGACCCGGGCCGACCCGCACGACCCGGTGCCCTGGCGGATCGCGCTGGACCACGCGTGCGGCACCCGGGCCGGCCACACCGAGTTCGAGCACCTGTGGACGGAGGCGGTGCGCCGCTCCCCGCACCACTACGGCTGCCACGTGGCCGCCCTCGGCTACCTCGCCGCGACCTGGCACGGCTCCCACGGCGAGTGCTTCGACTTCGCCGAGTCCGCCGCCCAGGACGCGCCGCCCGACGCACTCGTCCAGGCGCTCCCGGCGCACGCGGCCCTCAGCTGCCTGAGCCGGGGCGCCGAGGTGCCCCGCGAGCGGGTGGACGCCGCCGCCGACCGGGCCATCGCGCTCTCCGCCCGGTTCCGCGCGGCCGACCCGTGGCCGGCCGAGGTGCGCAATCTCCTGGCGTACCTCCTGGTGTGCCTCGACCGTCGGCAGGACGCCCTTGACCAGCTGCACCTGATCGGCCCGTACGCCACGTCGGTCCCCTGGGACCAGGCGTCGGACGACCCGCTGGGGCTCTTTCTGCGGCTGCGCGAGGAGCTGCCGGCGGAGGCCCACCGGCCCACCCCCGACGGGCTGGTCCCCTCCCCCCGACGGCCGCGGAGGGAGGACGGCGGGCATGCCGGTGCCAGTGGCCATTAGGCTGTGACGCCGTGACCACCGTCCGTCTCCCGCTCTTCCCACTGAACTCGGTGCTGTTCCCGGGGCTGGTGCTCCCGCTGAACGTCTTCGAGGAGCGCTATCGCGCCATGATGCGCGAGTTGCTGAAGACGCCCGAGGACGAACCGCGCCGGTTCGCCGTCGTGGCGATCCGCGACGGCCACGAAGTGGCGCCGACCGCACCCGGCATGCCGGACCCCACGGCCGTGCCGGAACGCGGCCCGACGGCCGGGTTCGGCGCCGACCCGGCTCGGGCCTTCCACAGCGTGGGCTGCGTGGCGGACGCCGCGACGATCAGGGAGCGCTCGGGCGGCACCTTCGAGGTGCTGGCGACCGGCACCCGGCGGGTGCGGCTGCTGTCGGTGGACGCCACAGGCCCCTTCCTGACCGCTGAGCTGGAGATGCTGCCGGAGGAGCCGGGCGACGGGTCGGGCGCGCTCGCGGAGGGCGTGCTGCGGGCGTTCCGGCAGTACCAGAAGCGGCTGGCGGGGGCCCGGGAACGGTCCCTGTCGCCGGGCTCCGAACTCCCCGACGAGCCGTCGGTCGTCTCCTACCTCGTGGCGGCGGCGATGATGCTGGACACCCCGACGAAGCAGCGCCTGCTCCAGGCCCCGGACACGGCCTCGCGGCTGCGGGACGAGCTGAGGCTCCTGCGCTCGGAGACCGCCGTCATCCGTCATCTGCCGTCGCTGCCCGCGGCGGAGCTGACCCGCGGCCCGACCAGCATGAACTGACACCGGGATTCCGATGGCGAAGATGGCGAAGAAGCAGAAGAAGCAGCACGGCACCGGCGCGCACGACGCGCGGGCGGACCGGGCCGGCGGCGGGCGCCGGGCGGGCGGCACGCCGGCCACGGTGGCGCTGACCGCCGCGGGTGTCGCCTACACCGTGCACTCCTACGAGCACGATCCGGCCCATCCGTCCTACGGCGAGGAGGCCGCCGAGGCGATCGGCGTCTCCCCCGACCGCGTCTTCAAGACGCTGGTGGCGGACGTGGACGGCGCGCTGACCGTGGCGGTGGTCCCGGTGGCCGGCTCCCTCGACCTCAAGGCCCTGGCGTCGGCGGTGGGCGGCAAGCGCGCGGCGATGGCCGACCCGGCCCTGGCCGAGCGCACCACGGGCTACGTACGCGGCGGCATCTCCCCCCTGGGCCAGCGCAAGAAGCTCCGCACGGTCCTCGACGACTCGGCGTCGGCCCACGCGACGATCTGCGTCTCCGCGGGCCGCCGCGGCCTGGAGGTCGAACTGTCGCCGGACGACCTGGCCGCGCTCACCGACGCCGTCCGCGCGCCCATCGGGCGGGCGTGACCGCTCGACGGACACCGCTTGCGGGTCAACACTGGAAGACATGTCGAAGAGAACCCGCAAACGCAAGTGGCGCACCAAGAAGCGCCACGCCAACCACGGAAGCCGACCGGCGTAGGAACGGCGTGCCGGGTCCCGGGGCCTAGTCCGGTGTCCCGGGGCGCTGGTCCCGGGGCGCCTCGTACGTCCCCGGCTGGGGCGGTCCCTGCTCGTGCGGCCCCTGGCCCGGCTGGTACGCGCCGTGCTCGTGCGGCCCCTGGCCCGGCTGGTACGGGCCCTGCTGGTACGGATCAGGGTCCCGGGGTCCGAACAGTGCCGACAGGCCGAGGTGGACCACCAGCGCGGCGATGGGCCACACCAGCACCGCGCCCTTCGCGCCCAGCTTCAGCGGAGCCGAGAAGGTCACCCCCTTGCCGACCTCCTTGGCGTGGGCGACCACGTCCTGCGTGGGTCCGAGCCACACCCCGAGCCGCCACGCCAGCAGCGATCCGACCAGCGCTCCGACGGCCAGTCCGACCACCAGCGGCACCCCGCCGCGCCGCCGCACCAGGAAGAGGACGACCGCGCTGAGCACGCCGAAGGCCGCGGCCAGCAGCGTGAACGTGCCGTCCACGCCGATCGCCTGCTCGCCCTCGCTGTCCTTGAGGTAGACGACCCACTTCTTGTCCACCTCGTCGCCGACCAGCGGCACGTGCGGGGCCAGCCACCACCACAGCAGGCCGAGCAGCACCCCGCCGAGCACCATCGCCACGGTCACCAGGGCGGCCTGCCGGACTTCGGTCTTCATGCCGGGCCCGTCCTGTTCGTGGGCGTCCCCGACTGCTTCGGCAGGCGGCGCGTGCCAGGTCCGGTGCGGGGACTGGTCGTGCGGTGGCGGAGGCGGTGTCAGCGGTGCGGTCACCCTGACATCGTGCCAGGCCGGGCTGTGCGGCGCGTCATCGGACCGCGGCCCGGCGGTACGCCCAGGTGGCCACGGCCAGCGAGATCACCCCGACCCCGGCGCACACTCCCAGGTCAGTGAGGACCAGGGCCCAGTCGGGCCGGTCCCCGAAGGTCCGCGCATACGCCTCGACGCCGTAGGTGGACGGCAGCAGATCACGGGCCAGCCGGACGATCTCCGGCATCCGGTCGGGCGGCAGCACGCCCAGCAGCAGCGCCGCCGACATGCCCAACTGCCCGAGCAGGGTGGCCAGTTCGGGGCGGGGCGCGAGCAGTCCGCAGGCCGCGCCGAGACCGGCGAGCGCGGCGCCCGCGAGCGGGATCACCGCGAGCAGGATCCACAGGTTGGTCAGCGGCAGCCCGAACAGCACGCACCCGAACACGGCGGTGACCAGGGTCCCCGGCACGGTGAAGGAGGCGTACGCGGCCGCCGCGCCCAGCACCACCGACGCGGGCGGCACCGGCAGCGTCGCGTAGTGGTCGAGACCGCCGCTGGCCCGGAGCTGGCCGAAGTACTGGGAGAGCAGGTTGAGCGCGACGTAGGCGACGACCACGATCGACGAACCGGCCACCACGGACTGGGCCTCGCTCTGCGTGTCCACCACCCCGCGCATCATGATCATGATGCCGACCGACTGGAAGGTCGCGACGAACAGCAGCGGGATCCGCGCCACCCGGGCCCGGGACAGCTGCGCCCGGTAGACGGCCACCAACGACGGCCGCAGCCGTGCGGGCGGCCCGAGCCGAGCCGCCGCCGGCGTCTGTTCGTCCAGGGTCGGGGCACCGCCCACCGGCACCTTCACGGGTACCACGCTCACGTCGCGCTGCTCCTCTTCCCTCCGGCGGCGGCCGGTTCCACGGCGGCCGGTACGCCTCTGCGAGACCGTACGGACCCGACGGACCCGGCGGACCCGGCGGACCCGGCGGACCCGACGGACACAGCACCCGGCGCGGCCACGGCGCGCACCGCCCGCCGCGCGGTCCCGGTCATGCCTTCACCAGCCCCTGCCGCGCCGCGCCGCCCAGTTCCAGGTACACGTCCTCCAGGCTGGGCGTGGCGAGAGTGAAGTCGTCCAGCGCGGCGAACGCGGCCCCCCCGGTCAGCGTGGCGACGACCGCACGGGCGTCCTCGGGGGCGAGCCGCAGCGTCCAGCGCCGGCCGGACTCCACGGCCTGCTCGCGCAGCACGGCCACCTCGGGCACCTCCAGTGGTGCCCGCTCCCGCCAGACGAGGTCCACCCGCACGGCACCGGCCACCCGCTCCTTGAGCCCGGCGGGGGTGTCGCAGGCGATGACCCGGCCCCGGTCGAGTACGGCGACCCGGTCGAGGACGGTCTCCGCCTCGATGACGTTGTGGGTGACCAGCAGCACGGTCGCGCCGTGCTCGGCGCGCCGCCGGTCGACGGCCGCCCACACCGCGCGCCGGGCCACCGGGTCCATGCCGGTGGTCGGTTCGTCGAGGACGAGCAGCGGGCGCTCGCCCACCAGCGCGGCGGCGAAGCAGGCGAGCCGCCGCTGCCCGCCGGACAGCTTCTTCAGGGCCCGCCCGGCGATCGGCGCGAGCCCCAGTTCGTCGAGGACGGCGTCCCGCTCGGCACGGGCCTGCCGTACGCCGAGGCCGCGCAGCCGCCCGGTGGTCTCGGCGGCGAGGGACACGGTCAGCTCGTCGAGGGCGGTGGACTCCTGGCCGAGGTAGGCGAGGATGCGCGCGGCCCGCTCGGGGTGGCGCACGATGTCGTGGCCGAGGATCTCCACGGTGCCGCCGTCCGGCCTGAGCAGCCCGGTGAGCTGCCGCACCAGGGTGGACTTGCCGGCCCCGTTCGGCCCGAGCAGCCCGAAGATCTCGCCGCGCCGCACGTCCAGTTCCACCCCGTCGGTGGCCCGTACCTCGGCGGTGGCCGGCACCCCGCGCCGCCCGCGCACCGCCGGATAGGTCTTCGTCAGTCCGCGCACCGCGCACACGACGTCGTCCCGCTCCGGAAGTGCCTGGGTCGTGCGCGTCATCACAAGGGACGAGCCTAAGGGGTGCGCGGGCCCCGATCGCCGTTGGGGGCCGCCGGTTCGGTCCGTTCCGCTCCGGGAGTGTTCTCGGCGGCGGTCCGGACGTCGACCTCCCGCCAGAACCCCGCCCGGATGGCGTAACGGTCGTTCTCGTCGATCTGGTCGTCCTTGTGGGCCAGGAGTCCGAAGCGGGCCGCGTACCGGAGCAGCTCGCCGTCGATGCGGTGCGGGACCCGCGGGTACATGGCGGACAGCTTCTGCAGCTGGCTCTGGTCGCCGAGCCGGGACATCCAGCGCCGGGCGAAGACCTGTCCCACCTCGTAGGGGTCACCGCCGACCGTGGTGATGTCCTCCTCCCGGTCGGCCCACCGCTGCTCGGCTGTGGTCAGCTGGGCCAGCGTCGGCATGGAGACGGCCTCGGCGGACTCCGCCGGGCCGCCCGGCCGGTCCACCCAGCCCTTGTCGGAGGACCAGCGCAGGGTCGCGGTCGTGGGCGGCTGGACGGCCGGGGCGCCGGGGGCGCGCAGCGCGGCGAGGTCCTTGGGGGTGGGTACGCCCTTGGGCGCGGGCACCCGCTCCTGCCTGCCGTCCTGCGCCGCCCCGGGCGCCGGGGCGCGCTCGCCGGGCTCGGTGGGGGTCGGCTCGGGGGTGGTCGGCGCGGACTCGGGCAGCGGCGCGGAGAGGATCGCGGCGATCTCGGGCCGGGGTGCGGGCGGTGGCGCGCAGATGCCGGTGAGTTCCTTGGCGCGTACGGCCTTGGTGATCCACGTACGGTCCAGGACGCGCCGCTCGTCGGCCTCGGCGACCAGGTCCTCGGACTGGTTGTAGTCGCCGTCGGCGGCCTGTACGGCCCACAGGTGGACGGCGACGCCGTGTTCCTTGGCGGCCATCATGCCCGGCAGCAGATCGCCGTCGCCGGTGACCAGGACGACGTCGGAGCAGGCGCGGTTGCGGGCCAGCTCGGTCAGCTCCGCGTGCATGGCGGCGTCCACGCCCTTCTGCGCCCAACGCCCGTCACTGCGGGTCAGGGCGCCGAGCCGGACGGTGACCCGGGGCATCACGCGCAACCGCCGGTGTTCCGGCTGCGGGACCCGGTCGGGGGCGCCGTCGAACCAGTAGATGCGCAGCAACGGCCGTTCCGTCTCGGCCTCGGCGCGTTCGCGCAGCGCCTGGATGAGCGCGGTGTGGTCGACGGTGATACGGGAGCGGGAGGGCTCGCCGGCGAGGAGGCTGGCGGCGGCTCCCAGCAGATACCCGGCGTCCACCAGGACGATGCAGCGGTCCACGCGACTCACCCTCTTCCCGGGAGGTTTGCTTCAGGCTGTGTTTCGAGTCTGCCCGACCACGCGGAGGTTAACGGCCCGAACTCGATCTTCGGCGTGGCGTATCGGTTCTTTTCGCCCTTACCCGGCCTGTCACACAGGGTAATTATCCGACATGCGCCGCCGGTCGGGCTATGTGAATCTGATGGCGGCCCTGGCCCCTAGATCCCACTCAGGAGGCAGATCACCATGGCCAAGAACAAGAACCGCAAGCAGGGTGGCCCGCAGAACCGCGCCTCGCAGTCCGAGCAGGCTCAGCAGCAGGCCCAGCGGACGCCTGCGGAGTCCCACGAGTCGTCGATGGCGCCCGGCCAGGGCGGCCCCGCGGATGGTGCCCGTAAGCAGAAGAAGAGCTTCGGCCACAACTGAGGCTCGCCGGCTCGGACTGGCCCGGTCCGGCAGGGCCGTTGAGGCCCAGGCAGCAGAGGGGCGCACCCTGCTCGGGTGCGCCCCTCGTCGCGGGCGGGACTTCAGCCGGTGCCAGGAGGGCTCGGCCCGCCGGCGGCTGCGGCCGGAGCGCTCGGCCTGCGGCTGCGGCCGGAGGGCTCGGCCGGCCGGACGGCCGGGCAGGAGACTCAGCCGGCCAGGCAGGACGGGCCGAGCAGCACCTTCAAGTCGCCGAACAGCGCCGGGTCGGGCTTCACCCGGTGCCGGTCGAGGCGCAGCACCGTCGTCTTGCGCGGGCCCTGGAGCTTGATCCGGACCTCGCTGTCGCCCCGGTGGTGGCTGAGGATCTCGCCGAGGCGGCTGACCATCGGCGGGGTCACCTTCAGGGCGGGGATGGTGAGGATCACGGGCGCGTTGGCACCCGCGTTGGACAGGTCCGGGACCATCAGCTCCATCGCGACGAGCCGCGGCACGTCCTCGCGCTTGTCGAGGCGGCCCTTGACGAACACGACGGCGTCCTCGACGAGTTGGGTCGAGATGAGCTGGTACGTCGCCGGGAAGAACATGCACTCGATGGAGCCCGCCAGGTCCTCCACCGTGGCGATGGCCCAGGCGTTGCCCTGCTTGGTCATCTTGCGTTGCAGGCCCGAGATGATGCCGCCGATGGTGACGACGGCGCCGTCCGCGTGCTCGCCGCCGGTGAGCTGGGCGATGCCCGCGTCCGCCTTGTCGGACAGTACGTGCTCCAGGCCGAAGAGGGGGTGGTCGGAGACGTACAGACCCAGCATCTCCCGTTCCTGGGCGAGCAGATAGGTCTTCTCCCACTCGTCGGTGGTGAACTGCACGTCGAGTCCGAAGCCGGGCTCGCTGCTCGTCTCCTCGCCCATGCCGCCGAAGAGGTCGAACTGGCCCTCGGCCTCCTTGCGCTTGACCGCGACCACGTTGTCGATCATCGGCTCGTACTGCGCCGTCAGCCCCTTGCGGGTGTGCCCCAGGGTGTCGAACGCGCCCGCCTTGATCAACGACTCCGTGGTGCGCTTGTTGCACGCGACCGCCTCGACCTTGTCGAGGTAGTCGGGGAAGGAGGCGTACTTGCCCTTGGCCTTGCGGCTCCTGATGATCGACTCGACCACGTTGGCGCCGACGTTGCGCACGGCTTCGAGGCCGAAGAGGATCACGTCGTCGCCCTGGGCCGCGAAGTTGTGCACCGACTCGTTCACGTTCGGCGGGAGCACCTTGATGCCCATGCGGCGGCACTCGTTGAGGTAGACCGCGGACTTGTCCTTGTCGTCCTTGACGGAGGTCAGCAGCGCGGCCATGTACTCGGCGGGGTAGTTCGCCTTGAGGTAAGCGGTCCAGTAGGAGACCAGTCCGTACGCGGCGGAGTGCGCCTTGTTGAAGGCGTAGCCGGCGAACGGGACCAGCACGTCCCACAGGGCCTGGATGGCCTCGTCGCTGAAGTCGTTCTTGCGGGCGCCGGTCTGGAAGATGGTGAAGTTCTTCGCCAGCTCCTCGGGCTTCTTCTTGCCCATGACGCGGCGGAGGATGTCGGCCTCGCCGAGCGAGTAGCCCGCGATGATCTGGGCGGCCTTCTGCACCTGCTCCTGGTAGACGATCAGGCCGTAGGTGACGTCGAGGACCTCCTTGAGCGGCGCCTCCAGCTCCGGGTGGATCGGCGTGATCTCCTGCTGGCCGTTCTTGCGCAGCGCGTAGTTGGTGTGCGAGTTCATGCCCATCGGACCCGGCCGGTACAGGGCCGACACGGCGGAGATGTCCTCGAAGTTGTCCGGCTTCATCAGCCGCAGCAGCGAGCGCATCGGGCCGCCGTCGAACTGGAAGACGCCGAGGGTGTCGCCGCGCTGGAGCAGCTCGAAGGTCGTCGGGTCGTCGAGCGGGAGACCGAGGAGGTCGATGTCGACGCCCTTGTTGGACTTCACCATCTTGACGGCGTCGTCCATGATCGTGAGGTTGCGCAGGCCGAGGAAGTCCATCTTCAGCAGGCCGAGCGACTCGCAGCTCGGGTAGTCCCACTGCGTGATGGTCACGTTGTCCGTGTGCCGCACCCACACCGGGACGTGCTCGGTGATGGTCTCGCTGGACATGATCACGCCGGCGGCGTGCACGCCCATCTGCCGGACCAGGCCCTCCACACCGCGCGCGGTGTCGATGACCTTCTTCACGTCCGGTTCGTTCTCGTACATCCCGCGGACCTCGCCCGCCTCCGAGTAGCGGGGGTGGGAGGAGTCGGTGATGCCGGACAGCGGGATGCCCTTGCCGAGGACGTCGGCGGGCATGGCCTTGGTGATGCGGTCACCCATCGCGTACGGATAGCCGAGCACGCGCGCGGAGTCCTTGATCGCGTTCTTGGCCTTGATGGTGCCGTAGGTGCCGATCATGGCGACCTTGTCGGCGCCGTATTTGTCCGTCACGTACCTGATCACCTCGACGCGCCGACGCTCGTCGAAGTCGATGTCGACGTCGGGCATCGAGATGCGCTCGGGGTTGAGGAACCGTTCGAAGATCAGACCGTGCGGGATCGGGTCGAGGTCGGTGATGCCCATGGCGTAGGCCACGATGGAGCCGGCCGCCGATCCGCGGCCGGGTCCGACGGCGATGCCGTTGTTCTTGGCCCACATGATGAAGTCGGCGACCACCAGGAAGTAACCGGGGAAGCCCATCGAGATGATGACGTCCATCTCGTAGTCGGCCTGCTTCTGGCGGTCGTCGGGGACGCCGCCCGGGAAGCGGCGCTGCATGCCGCGCCGCACTTCCTCCTTGAACCAGGTGACCTCGGTGTAGCCCTCGGGGATGTCGAACTTGGGCATCAGGTCGCGCTTCTCGAACATGCCCGTGGTGTCCACCATCTCGGCCACCAGCCGGGTGTTGTCGCAGCCCTGCCGCCAGATGTCCGAGGACACCAGGCCGTACATCTCCTCGGTCGACTTCAGGTAGTAGCCGCCGCCGTCCAGCTTGAAGCGGTTCGGGTCGGAGAGGTTCTTGCCGGTCTGGATGCACAGCAGGGCGTCGTGGGCACTTGCCTCGTGCGCGTAGGTGTAGTGCGAGTCGTTGGTGACCAGCGGGGGGATGCCCAGCTTCCGGCCGACCTCCAGCAGGTCGTCGCGGACCCGGCGCTCCAGTTCGAGGTCGTGCTCCATCAGTTCCAGGAAGAAACGGTCCTTGCCGAAGATGTCCTGGTAGTCCGCGGCGGCCTTCAGCGCCTCGTCGAACTGGCCCAGCCGCAGCCGGGTCTGCACCTCGCCGGACGGGCAGCCGGTGGAGGCCACGATGCCCTCGGACCACTTGGCGATGGATTCCTTGTCCATCCGGGGCCACTTCGTCAGCCAGCCCTCGGCGTACGCGTCCGAGGAGAGCCGGAAGATGTTGTGCAGACCCGTCCTGTTCGTCGACCACATCGTCAGGTGGGTGTACGAACCGCTCGCGGAGACGTCGTCCTTCTTCTGGTGCGGCTGGCCCCACTGGACCTTGCGCTTGTTGCGCCGGGACTCCGGGGCGACGTACGCCTCGATCCCGATGATCGGGGTCACCCCGGCCTTCTTCGCGGAGTGGAAGAAGTCGTACGCGCCGTGCAGGTTGCCGTGGTCGGACATGGCGATGTGCGTCATGCCCATCTCGTTGCAGGCATTGAACATGTCCTTGAGCCGCGCGGCACCGTCCAGCATCGAGTACTGGGTGTGGACGTGCAGGTGCGTGAAGGGCGGCTTTGACACGGTTCGAGCCTCCGAGATCGAGGGGTGCGGCGCGAAGCGCCTCGTTGAGGGGTGGTGGTCGGGTGACGGGCGGGCGGTGCGGCGCGAAGCGCCTCGTTGAGGGGTGGTGGTCGGGTGACGGGCGGGCGGGGTGTCGACGGTCTTCCGAACGGCAGCGGACGGTCCGGGGGGACAGGGTCGAATTCTATGCCGGAGCACTGACACCCGGCGGGCTGCCCCGCGTACCTTCGTGCGGTGAGCACGGGCACTCCCCCGCTCCGCCGCACGTTGATCGGGAGGGGAGGATCCGCCCCCATGTCACGCACCATCCGTACCAGGAGGCACCCAGCGATGTCGGTCCCCCAGCTCAACGACGAGCAGCGCGGCGAGGAGATCCTCGCCGTTTTCGACACCGCCTTCGGCGAGCTGCTGGCCGCCGACCCGGCCGCGTTCCGTGTGAAGTTCCGCAAGATGGCGGCCTCGGCGTTCGCGTTCTACCGGGGCACGGCGTGCCTCTTCTACCACGACCTCGACGCCGGGCACGCCGAAAGGGGCGCCGGGCGGATACTGAGCGGCCCGTACCTGGACGAGCGCACCGCGCGCGTGTGGATCCACGGCGACCTGCACGCGGAGAACTTCGGCACGTACATGGACTCCAACGGCCGGCTGGTCTTCAACGTCAACGACTTCGACGAGGCGTACGTCGGCCCCTTCACCTGGGACCTGAAGCGCTTCTCCGCCTCCGTCGCGCTCGTCGGGTACGCGAAGGCGCTGAGCGACGCCCAGATCACCGATCTGGTCACCGTCTACGCCGCCGCCTACCGGGAGCGCATCCACGCCCTGGCCACCGGCGCCAAGCGCGACGAGGTGCCGCCCTTCACGCTGGACACCGCGCGGGGCCCGCTGCTCGACGCGTTGCGCGACGCACGCTCGCTGACCCGCTTCGGGCTGCTGGACTCCATGACCGAGATCCGTGACTTCGAGCGCCGCTTCGCGCCCGGCGGCGGCTCCATCGAGCTGGACGCGGCCACCCGCTACAAGGTGCTCGCCGCGTTCGACGGCTATCTGGAGACGCTGCCGGAGTCGTCGCTGGAGCGCCCGGACTCCTACCGGGTGAAGGACGTCGTCGGGCGCCGCGGCATCGGCATCGGCTCGGCCGGTCTGCCGTCGTACAACATCCTCCTGGAGGGCAACAGCGACGCCCTGGAGAACGACGTGGTGATCTACGTCAAGCAGGCCCAGACCCCGGCCGTCTCCCGGCATGTCACCGACCCGGCGATCCGTGACTACTTCCAGCACGAGGGCCACCGCACGGTGATCTCCCAGCGTGCCCTGCAGGCGCACGCCGACCCGTGGCTGGGCTGGACCGAGCTGGACGGCGCGGGCCAGCTGGTCGCCGAGATCTCGCCGTACGCCGTGGATCTGGACTGGGGCGACATCGACGACCTGGAGGAGATCGCGGCCGTCGTCGCCGACCTGGGCCGGGCCACCGCGACGATGCACGCGGCGGCGGACGACACCTCGGGCGAGTCCCTGGTGCCGTTCTCCACGGAGCGGGCCATCGACGCGGCCATCGCGGCCGACGAGGAGGGCTTCGCGGCCCTGCTGACGGACTTCGCCCACCGCTACGGCGCACGCGCGCGGGCGGACCACCAGATCTTCGTCGACCTGTTCCGCAACGGCCGGATCCCGGGGCTGTGAACAGCAGGACTCACAGGCACCCTTTAGGGGTCCTTTACCTGAGGACGTGACAGACTCTCCTCCGCTATGGACATATCCGGGACCCAGCTCAGAGCCGTGCGCGCGGCGCTGTTCACGGCCTTCGTCGTGACGCTCAGCACCGCGTCGCACGTGCTGCTGTCCCGGGCCCCGCTGCCGATGGCGACCGTGGCCGCGGTCGCCGCGGGCATCTTTGTCACCGCCTACGCGCTGGCGGGCCGCGAGCGAGGCTTCGGCCGTATCGCGGCCCTGCTGATCCCGCTGGAGCTGACCGCCGACACGGTGTTCACCACCGGTCAGCACGCCTGCTACGGCCGAGCGGGCGGCCCGGTCGCCGGTCCGCTGCGCGCGGTCGGCCTCGACGTGCTGTGCCAGGGCGGCCCCCTGGGCGCCCCGCTGGCCCAGGTGACCGGCGGCCCCGGCAGCGCCTCCGGGCTCCTCGCGCACGCCGACCCGGCCGCCGCCTGGCTGCTGCTCGCCGCGCACGTCGGCGTGGGGCTGCTGGCGGCCGTCTGGCTGCGCCGCGGCGAGCGGGCGCTGGCCCAGCTGCTGCGTGCGGTCGTAGCCACCACGTTCCGGCCGCTGCTGCTGGCGGTGGCCGTGGTGGCGGTGGTGATGCGGCTCGCCCCGGCACGCCGGCTGCCGCGCCCCGCGCCGCGCGCGACCGCCGCCCGTGAGCGGATCCTCGTGCACTCCCTGGGACGGCGTGGACCACCGTGCTCGTGCTCCCCGGCCTCTCCGGCTTCCCCGGGACCCCTGGCCCTCGCCTGAGCGAGGCCGCCGGCCCGGTCCGGCGAGGCGGGCACGGCCGAGCACCAGAAGTCCCTCACACGTATTGCGCGCACCTCAGGCGCGCGTCCCACAGGGAGATCATCACTATGAGCAAGCGGAACACCCAGGCGGCGAAGACGGCGGCCCGGGAGCGGCTGCGCGAGGAGCGCGAACGGCAGGCCAAGCGGGCCAAGGTCAGGCGGCAGATCGTCGTGGCCTGCTCGGTGGTGGCCGTGCTGGCCGCCGCCGGCGGCATAGGCTACGCCGTCGTCCAGGCAGGCAAGCCCAGCTACTGGGAGTCCGAGAAGGACGCCAAGGTCGTCGCGCCGGCCAACACCTCCGGCACCGACGGCACCACGGTGACCATCGGCAAGAGCAGCGCGACGAAGACCCTCAAGGTCTACGAGGACCCGCGCTGCCCGGTCTGCGCCCAGTTCGAGCAGACCGTCGGCGCGACCGTCAAGAAGGACGTCGACGACGGCAAGTACAAGATCCAGTACGTCGGCGGCACCTTCATCGACGGCGACTCGCTGGGCAAGGGCAAGATCGGCAGCAACGGCGAGGGCTCCAAGAAGGCGCTGAGCGCCCTGGGGGCCGCGCTGAACGTCAGCCCGGAGGCGTTCGTCGACTACAAGACCGCCCTGTACTCGAAGAAGTGGCACCCGGACGAGACGGACGACAAGTTCAAGAAGGACAGCTACCTGATCGAGGTCGCCGACACCGTTCCCGCCCTGAAGGGCAACGCCAAGTTCCAGAACGCGGTGAAGAACGGCACCTACGACGCCTGGGCGGTGGCGATGTCCAAGGGCTTCGACACCAACAAGGACGGCGTGACCGGCACTCCGAGCTTCGTCATGGACGGCAAGATGCTCACCGCCGACAGCCAGGGCAACCCGCCGATGACGGTGGACGACTTCAACCGGGTGGTGGACGCCGCCCTCAAGGGCTGACGACCGGTCGGATCCGACCCCCGGCCGAAGGGCGGGCGAACGTCCCACGTTCGCCCGCCCTCGCTCGTAGCCGCCGGACATCACCGCCGACCGCGCGCGGACGGACCACTACGCGCTGTCCGACCGCGCCGACGCGGACGCGATCACGTCCAGGGCGCGTATCCACCGCACCCGCAGCGGCACCCAGAAGACCGCGCCTACGACCCGGTGCAGCCGTGCGCTACAGGGTGCCGAGGAAGCCGAGCGCCACCCGCCAGGTGGCCTCGGCGGCCTCCTCGTCGTAGTCCGGCAGACCGGGGTCTGTGTAGAGGTGGCCGGCCCCGGCGTACCGGTACACCTCGACGTCCGCTCCCGCTCTGCCCAGCTGCAGGTACCAGGCGCTCAGCCAGTCGTCCGTCTCGAACGGGTCCGGTTCGGCGACGTGCAGCTGGACCGGCAGGCCGTCCACCGAGACGCCCGGCGCGATGTCCGACGTGCCGTGCAGGAGCAGCAGCCCGCGCGCCTTCTCGTCGCCGAGCGCCAGGGTCTGCGCGACGGAGGCGCCGAACGAGAACCCCGCGTACACCAGCCCGCGCTCCGAGTAGGGCGCCGCCGCCAGCACGGCCCGCCTCAGCAGCTCGTCCTTGCCGATCTCCTCCTTGCGGGCCATGCCCTCCTCGACCGTCTCGAAGGTGCTCCCCCCGAAGAGGTCCGGTGTCCACACCTCGTGCCCGGCGGCCCGCAACCGGTCGGCCGCGGCGCGCACCGCGGGTCTGAGGCCGTAGGCCGAGTGAAAGAGCATGATGTTCATGGCGCCATCGTGCCAGCCGGGTACGACAGCGGCGTGCGGCCGGATCCGTTCCGGTGCCGGTCCCGCGTGTGCACGGCGGCCGGTGCCGGTTACGTTCTCAGACATGGAAAACGTGCTCCGTCCCCTGATCGTGGTCGGTGGATGCGTCGTTCTGACCCTGCTCATCGGCTGGGTCACGGACCTGCTGCTGCGCAAGGCCGACGAGCGGCACAGCGATACGCCGCTGTGGGGCCTGCTGCGGCGCGGCCGGATCCCGTACCAACTGGTGCTGTGCGCCGCCCTGCTCAGAGGCTCCTACGAGCAGGCGCGGCTGCTGCCGGCGTACCGGGTCGCGGTCGGCCGGACCTTGACCCTGGTGCTGATCGGATCGGCGGCCTGGCTGGTGGTGCGGATCGCGGCGGCGATCGTCGAGACCTCCTACTCCCGTTACGCCCGCGTCCACCGCGATCCGGCCCGGCTGCGCCGGGTCCGCACGCAGGTGTCGCTGATCATGCGGGTGGTGGCGGCCGTGGTCGGCGTGATGGCCGTGGCGGCGATGCTGCTGACGTTCCCGGCGATGCGCGCGGCCGGTGCCTCGCTGCTGGCCTCGGCCGGCATCCTCGGCATCGTCGCCGGTGTCGCCGCCCAGTCCACGCTGGCCAATCTGTTCGCGGGGCTGCAGATCGCCTTCGGGGACATGGTGCGGCTCGGCGACGTGGTGGTCGTGGACGGCGAGTGGGGCACCGTCGAGGAGATCACGCTGACGTTCCTCACCGTACGGACCTGGGACGAGCGCCGGATCACCATGCCCGTGTCGTACTTCACCTCCAAACCGTTCGAGAACTGGTCGCGCGGCACCCCGCAGATGAGCGGCATCGTCTACTGGCACCTCGACCACTCCGCACCGCTGGAGGCGATGCGGGAGAAGCTGCGCGACATCCTGAGCGAGTGCCCGGCCTGGGACGGCCGCTCCGGCGGCATCGCGGTCACCGACGCGACGCCGAACACCATCCAGGTGCGTGCCCTGGTGACCGCCAAGGACGCGGACGACATCTGGACGGTCCGGGTCACCGTGCGCGAGCAGATGATCCGGTGGCTGTGTGCGGAACACCCGTACGCGCTGCCCCGGGTGAACACGGCGGACGCCGTGCCGCCGCCGGGCGGCATCCCGGCCCAGGACGGCCCGGCCGCACGGCGTGCGCACGAACCGCCGCGGCCCGGCCGCGGATGACGGCGGCGGCCGGCGGCCGCGCCCGATGGTTCAGTGGCCGCGTTCCGCACCTCCGTTGACCTGGATGATCTGCGAGGTGATGTGCCCGGCGCCGGGCGAGGCCAGCCAGTGCAGGGTGGCGGCGATGTCCCCCGGTGTGCCGGCCCGGCCGGTGGACGTCTCGGCGATCAGCTGTTCCCGCCGTCTCTCCCCGAGCGCGTCCCCGAAGAACTCGGTGTCCTCCACATAGCCGGGAGCGACCACGTTCACGGTGATGCCGCGCGGGCCCAACCGCCGGGCCAGGTCGTGGGCGTAGGGGTGCAGGGCGGCCTTGGCGGCGGCATAGGCCCCCGTTCCCGACCCCCGGTACGCGGCTATGGAGCTGAGGAACAGCACCCGGCCGCCGGGCTCGGCGAGCCGTTCTGCGAGCGCTTCCGTGAGGAGCACGGCGGTCAGGGTGTTGATCCGGAAGTTGACGGACCAGTTGTGTGCGACGGCTTGCAGGGGATCGTCGGCGGGTGCCTCCGGTTCGCGGAGTCCGTTGCCGCCCGCGCTGTGCACGAGCACGTCCACGGTGCCGAACTCCTCGGCGACGAACCGCGCCACACCGCGCACGCCCGCCGGGTCGGCGAGGTCGACGGCGTACGTCAGCGCCCCCTGTACTCCCGCTCCCTCCAGCACCCCCGCGCGCCGCCCGAGCAGCAGCACCTGGTCGCCGTCCGCCGCGAAGACCCGAGCCGTCGCGAGCCCGATCCCCGTACCACCACCACTGATCACAATGTTGCGAGCCATGATCCGAGAGTACGAGCGGGACGCCGCCCGGGCCTCCGGATATCCACAGCCGCCGTGTGTTCATATGACCGGACCGTCTTGGGGTGACCGGGTCAGCGCGGACGTGACCGGGGCAACCCAGGCGCGACCGGCCGACGCGGACGTGACCAGGCCGCCACACGGGCCCGACCGGATCAGCCCAGGCGCGGCTGGCCACCGCAGCTGTGACCGAGCCAGTCCGATCATGACGGGGACAGCACGGACATGACCGAACCAGCCCGAGCCCGATCAGGCCAGGGCCCCGGAAACCCGACCGGGTGAGGACCCCGCGAACCCGACCGGGTCAAGTCCGCGCGAGCCGGTCAGCGCATGCTGCGCACGTCCAGATGGCGGAGCACCCGGTCCACGATCTCCGGGTCCGCCCCCGGCTCGCTCCGCGCCGCCAGCACCTCGTGCCGTGCCGCGCTGAGCATCTCCGCGTAGATCCGCCGCAGCCGCCGTACCCGCCGCACCCGTTTCTCATGCGCCTCCCGGCGTTCCTCCTCGCCGATGTCCGGGCTGATCCGCACACCGATCTCGAAGGCCCGCCGCAGCAACTGCTCGGCCTGCTCGTCCGGCAGTTCCTCGACGTCTTCGATCTCCTGCAACCGCCGCTTCGCCGCGCGGGCCGCCCGCACCGCCAGGTGTTTCTCGAACTCCTTCTCCCGCTGGGTGTCGGACCGCACCCCGAGCCGCTTCACCAGCAACGGCAGGGTCAGCCCCTGGAGCACCAGCGTCGCCAGGATCACCCCGAACGCGACGAACACGATCTCGTCCCGGTCGGGGAACGGGGAGCCGTCCTCGGTGGTCAGCGGAATGGCCAGGGCCAGCGCCACCGAGGCCACCCCGCGCATCCCCGACCACCACATGACGACGGTCTCCCGCAGCGAGGTCGGGATGTCCTCGTCGTAGTTCCGCAGCGCGTGCATCCGCTTGGTGAGCCAGGTGGCGGGCAGCAGCCACAGCAGCCGCACGACCACCACGACGCCGACCACGGCGGCGGCCCAGCCGAGCAGTTCGGGCCAGCGCCCGGACGCGGTCCGGATCGCGTTGTGCAGTTCGAGCCCGATCAGCCCGAACGCGACCCCGGTGACGAGCGTGTCGACGATGTCCCAGAAGGCGTGCCCGGCGAGCCGGGTCATCACGTCGTCGGCATCGGCGGCGTACTCGGAGATGAACAGCGCGGTGGTGAGCACCGCCAGCACGCCGGAGCCGTGCAGCTTCTCCGCGAGTACGTACGACACGTACGGCACGAGCAGCGTCAGCCCGATCTGCAGGGTCGCGTCCCCGAGGACGTCCATCAGCTTGTTCGCGCCCCAGCCCAGGGCGAGACCCACGACGACGGCGACGACCGCCGACAGCACGAGGTCGAGCCCGGCCCGCCAGGGCGAGAAGGCGCCGCTGACGACGGCGGCGATCGCCACGTGGTACAGGACGATGGCGGTGACGTCGTTGAACAGCCCCTCGCCCTCCAGGATCGACACCAGCCGGCGCGGCAGCCCCAGCTGTCCGGCGACGGCGGTGGCGGCGACCGGGTCGGGCGGGGCGACCAGCGCGCCCAGCGCCACCGCGGCGGCGATCGGCAGGCCGGGCACGATCGCGTTGGCGACGAGCGCCACGGAGACGGTGGTGACGAACACCAGGGCCACGGCCAGCAGGAAGATGGGCCGCTTGTTGGCCGCGAACTGCCGCCAGGACGTCCGCCGCACCGCCGCGTACAAGAGCGGTGGCAGCAGGCCGGGCAGGATCAGCTCGGGCGGGATGTTCACGTTCGGGACGAAGTCGAGCAGCGAGAGGACGATCCCGAGCAGGGTCACCAGGATCGGCGCCGGCAGCCCGAGCCGGTCCCCGACGGGGACGCTGACCAGAGCCCCGAGCAGCAGGACGAACAACAGGGCCAACTGATCCAAGGCCGACGCTCCGGGAGTCGACGATCACACGACGGTGCTCAGCCTGCCACGTCCCCCCTCGCGCCCGTCCGTGGGACGCCCCGGCTACAGGACGCGCCGCATCCCCTGGTGCGGGATCCCCGCCTCCTGGTACTCCGGCCCGTACGGCACATAGCCCAGTCGCTGGTAGAAACCCTGGGCGTGCGTCTGGGCGTGCAGGTCGACCGCCGCGAGGCCACGCGCGCGTGCGGCTTCCTCGATGGCCCGCACCAGGGCGACGCCGATGCCGAGCCCGCGCGCCTCCCGCCGGACGGCGAGCCGCCCCAGCGAGCCGAGCGTCGGGTCACCGCCGGTCTTCCCGGCTGCCTGGGCGCCGTACAGCAGCCGGCCGGTGCCGAGCGGCACCCCGTCCGCGCGGACCGCCAGGACGTGCACGGCGACGGCGTCGTACGCGTCGTACTCGATGTCCTCCGGGACGCCCTGTTCGGCGACGAAGACCTCCTTGCGCACCGCGAAGCAGGCTTCCAGGTCCGCCGGGTCCTCGGCGGTGCGCACCTCGTGGTCAGCGCTCACGCGTAGGTCTCCTCACGGACCCGGTCCAGCGCCTGCTGCAGGTCGTCGGGGTAGTCGCTGGCGAACTCGACCCACTTGCCGTCCCCGGGGTGCTCGAAGCCGAGCCGTACGGCGTGCAGCCACTGGCGGTCGAGGCGCAGCCGCTTGGCGAGCGTGGGGTCGGCGCCGTAGGTCAGGTCGCCGACGCAGGGGTGGCGGTGGGCGGCCATGTGGACGCGGATCTGGTGGGTGCGGCCGGTCTCCAGCTTGACGTCGAGCAGGGAGGCCGCGCGGAACGCCTCGATGAGGTCGTAGTGCGTGACGGAGGGCTTTCCGTCGGCGGTGACCGCCCACTTGTAGTCGTGGTTGGGGTGGCGGCCGATGGGGGCGTCGATGGTGCCGCTCGTCGGGTCCGGGTGGCCCTGGACCAGCGTGTGGTACCGCTTGTCGACCGTGCGCTCCTTGAACTGGCGCTTGAGCGACGTGTACGCGTACTCGGACTTGGCGACCACCATCAGGCCCGAGGTGCCGACGTCGAGGCGGTGCACGATGCCCTGTCGTTCGGCCGCGCCGGAGGTGGAGATCCGGTAGCCGGCGGCGGCGAGGCCGCCGATGACCGTCGGCCCGCTCCAGCCCGGCGACGGGTGGGCGGCGACACCGACGGGCTTGACGATCACGACGACGTCCTCGTCGTCGTGCACGATCTCCATGCCCTCGACCGGCTCGGCGACCACCTGCACCGGGGCGGGCGCCTGCGGCATCTCGACCTCCAGCCAGGCCCCGCCGCGCACCCGCTCGGACTTGCCGACCACCGCGCCGTCGACCTGCACCTTGCCCGCCGCGGCCAGTTCGGCCGCCTTGGTGCGGGAGAAGCCGAACATGCGGGAGATGGCGGCGTCGACGCGCTCGCCCTCCAGGCCGTCGGGCACGGGCAGGGTACGGATCTCGGGAATCGTGCTCACGCGTCGAGTATGCCGGACGGGTCCGACAGCCTCGTACGAGATCCGTGGGACCGTACGACCGAAACCCCCGCGGCAGGGGACCCGGGGCCGCGGCCCGGCCGGTGCGGGCCGGTGCGGTCAGTCCCGGTGGACGGTGCCGTCCGGGTCGAGGCCGCGGAAGGACAGCAGCACGATCAGGATGCCGCCGCAGACGATCGCCGAGTCCGCCAGGTTGAACACCGCGAAGCCCTTGGGCGCGATGAAGTCGACGACCTCGCCCTTGAAGACCCCCGGCGAGCGGAAGATCCGGTCGGTGAGGTTGCCGAACGCGCCGCCGAGCAGCAGGCCGAGCGCGATCGCCCAGGGCAGGCTGTAGAGCTTGCGGGCCAGGCGGACGATCACCACAACGACGGCGGCCGCGATCGCGGTGAAGATGATCGTGAACGCCTGTCCGATGCCGAAGGCGGCGCCGGCGTTGCGGATCGCGTTGAACTCCAGCCAGTCCCCGATGACCTCGATCGGCGGGTGGTGCTCCAGCTTCGCGACCACGATCATCTTGCTGACCAGGTCGAGGACGTACGCGAACACGGCCACCGCGAACAGCACGGCGAGCCTGCGGCGATCACGGGGCCGCTCGGCGGGAATGTCCTGTTCGTCCGCTCCGGCCGTCAGCTCATCGCTGTCGTCCGGGGTGTCCGGCGTACCGATGATGCGCTCCGCCTCTGCCACGTGAGTCCCTCAGCCTAGGTACCTGACTGGGACGAGACTACGGCACGCCACCGACACCCCGTGCTCTCAGTAACGGCGTTCCTGCTTCTGTTTGCACTCGACGCACAGAGTGGCCCGCGGGAAGGCTTGCATCCGGGCCTTCCCGATGGGGTCGCCGCAGTTCTCGCACAGTCCGTAGGTGCCCGCGTCCAGCCGTTGCAGGGCGCGCTCGGTCTGGATGAGCATCTCGCGCGCGTTGGCGGCCAGCGCCATCTCATGCTCACGCGTGATGTTCTTGGTCCCGGTGTCCGCCTGGTCGTCGCCCGCGCCGTCCCCGGAGTCACGCATCAGGCCCACCAGGGACGCCTCGGAGGAGCTGATCTCGTTGCGCAGCCGCTCGTCCTCGGACAGCAGCTCCGCGCGGGCCTCCTCGACCTCCTCGGGTGTCCAGGGGTCCTCGCCCGGACGGACCGCGAGCTCACCGGGTTCCACCACCGCGGCCACCCGCGCCTTGGGGACGGCGGTCTTGGCCGCCGTGGCCGTGCCAGGAGTCTTCTTCGCAACCACCGTCGTGGCTCCCGTCTGCTTCGCGGCCTGCGCCGCGCCCGCTTTCTTGGCCGTGCTCTTCCTGCCCGCGCCCTTGGCGGTGTCCTTCGCCAAGCCGCCCTCCTCGGCCGCCGTCCGCCCGCCGGCCGGACCCCCGGCCGCCGCCTTCCGGCCGGTGTCCTTGCCTGGGTCCTTCCCGGCGACCGCGTCCTGCTGAGCGACCACGTCCTTCTGGGACGCCTTCGATGCCGCCTTCTTGCCGGCCGTGGTCTTCCGGGCCGACTTCCCGGTCGCCGCCTTCTTCGCGGCCTGCTCCCCGGGGGCCGCCGCCGTCCCGGCAGCCGACGCCTCCTCGGCGACCGCCTTCCTGTCGACCTTGTCGACCGCCTTCCTGTCGACCTTGTCGACCGCTTTCTTGTCGACCTTGTCGACGGCCTTCTTGTCGACCGCCTTCCTGCCGACCGTCTCCTTCAGGGCGCCCTTCTTCGAGGACGCCTCCCCAGGGACGGCCTTGGCGGCAACAACGTTCCCGGCAGCAGACTTCCTGGCGGCCGTCTTCGGGACGGCTCTCTTCTGAGCTGCTGCCTTCTGAGCTGCTGCCTTCTGCGTGACGGCCTTCCCTGCCGTCCGCTGCCGCGCGGGGGCCGTCCCGGAAGGTGCCGTCGCTTCGGTGGCCTCCCCGGCCGGGCCGGTCACGACCACCGCGTCGGCCGCCTTCTTCGAGGGCGCCCGATTCGACGCGGACGGCTTCTTGGCGGTCCGTCCCTGCGCGCTCTTCTTGCTCCTCGTGCCCTTCGCCGGGCCGCCGGACGCGGCCCCGGCGACGGCCCGGGACCTGCCCGATGCCGACTGCCGTACGGCGCTCTTTTTCGCCACCATGGCCGCGGCCCCTTCACATATTGTGACCTTGCTCGCGAATCGTGCTGGGACGATAAATCGACTTGAGTCCCGCGGCAACGGGGCACGCCGCCCGATCCGCCCGCCCCGCGACCCCCGCGCAGCAAGCCTTCATGCGTTGTGCCCAGCTCTCCGCCGGGTAATCCGCTGAGCCGGGCATCCCAGGATACGAACACCCGTACCTCTCCATTCGGGTCATCTCACCACTAGCCGGGGTCCCTCGCCACCGG